>JBJEXU010000001.1:0-4643 GCA_051886095.1 Christensenellales bacterium
TAATGCTGCTTCACTTTGATATGCATCAGAGCGTTTTTTCTCTGGTTCATACTCGGCAACAACAGTAGAATTTTTCATTTCCATTACTACATTGTACTTACACATTTTCTTCTGCCCCCTTAAAACTTAATAATTTATCTCTATAATATTCATATTGTTTCTTTAATAAATCTATTTTAGAAGATAGTTGTTCTATAACAATATCACAAATTCTAAACTTTTCAATAATTTTAATTTGTGAATCTATAGATGGTATCTCTATTGACACATTTTTTAATGCATCCACTGTAAGAGATACATTTGCTCCACCTTTCATTAATGATACAATTTTCGTATCTTTAAAGAAATTTAAATAATAGTATAAATATCTAGCATCTAAAATATCATAATTTTTTGGTTTTACAACACATAATATATTACCTACTGCATACTTTCCATCTTGATAAAACACTTGATTTAAACTAGCAATTCCGTGTCCTCTGGAAGAAACTAATGGTACGCAAACAGCCGGTCCTTCAAAATCAAATGAATTACAACTCTTTCTTTCTTTAGTTGTTACAACTAAGGGATATTCTCCTGGAGTTGCCTTTTGAATCGGAGTTTTTCCTTTTTTTAATTCGCAACATTCATATAAATTAGTCTTAATAGTATTGTTTTTATTATTAAAATAATTGAATTTTAACCATTCTATTTGTTGTCTTCTTATTTCTAATTTTTTTTCAGTTAATTCTATTTGTTTTTCAAATTTATCTAAAATATCAACAATTATTTCCTGTGCTTCAGATGTAGGCATAGGAATACAAAATTTTGAATATACACTAATCCAATGACGAGAATGATTTTTTGGAGTATATTTAATAAATGACATAGCATAATATATATATCTAAAATTTATATCTGAGTTTTTTGGCTTTAATATTTTCAAAGCAGACGACTTAACCTTAAAATCAAAATCTACCCAATGAAAACTTGTAGTAAAATCATCAAATATTATAACTGGATTTTCTTTTGTTGCTTTAAATATTCCTTCTTTTTCATTGGTATATCCTAACACAAAAGTTTGTCCTGCTGTTAAAACGGGTATATCATATTCATCATTATATTGTGTTGATTTAACAATATATTTACTAGGTTGTTCATAATCTATATATTCTTCTAATCTTTTAAATTCTATATTTGAACAATATAATTGAGTCAATAATTTATCTACATTAATCATTACCCACCTCAATTTCTGAAATAAATTTATCTATTTCTTTTTCTAATTCTAATAAATCTTTATTTATATTTTTTAGTTCACTATTTATTTTTTTTATATCTATTTCACATTTTTCATCTTCTGTTTTAACATATGTACTAACTGATAATATATAATCGTCTTTAATTGAAGTATTTTTTACTACAGCTGATTTATATTCAACGTTCTCTCTTTTTTCATATAACTCCATTATATAATCAATATTCTTTTTGGATAAAATATTATTATTTGTTATTTTTTCGTATTCTTTAGAAGCGTCTATAAATAAAATATCATTTGTTTTTTTACTTTTTTTAAGCACCATTATACAAGTAGCAATATCTGTACCGAAAAATAAATTGGTTGGTAATTGAATTATACAATCTATAAAATTATTATCTACCAAATATTTTCTGATTTTTGGTTCTGCTTTACTATTTGTTCTTGTAAATATCCCAGGGAAACAAACAATAGAAGCAACACCATTTGTTGCTAACCACGATAATGAGTGCATAATAAATGCATAATCAGCATTCCCTTTTGGTGCTAATACTCCGGCTGGAGAATATCGTGGATCATTTATTAATAATCCATTATCATCTCCAACCCATTTGATAGAATAAGGTGGATTAGAAACTATTACTTCAAAAGGTTCATCATCCCAATGTTGAGGATTTGTTAGTGTATCTTCACAGGCAATATCAAATTTATCATAATCTATATCGTGTAAAAACATATTTATTCTACATAAGTTATATGTAGTTATATTAATTTCTTGACCAAAGAAACCATTTCTTACGTTATCTTTTCCTAATATCTTTGCAGACTTTAATAATAATGAACCTGAGCCACAAGCAGGGTCATAAACTTTATTAACTGATGTTTTTCCTACTATTGCAAGTCTTGTAAGTAATTCGCTTACTTCTTGTGGTGTATAGAATTCTCCTCCAGATTTACCTGCATTTGAAGCATACATTGACATTAAAAATTCATAAGCGTCCCCAAATGCGTCTATATTATTATTTTGGTAATTTCCAAGATTAATACTTGCTATACCATCTAATATTTTTACTAATTTTTCATTTCTTTTCGAAACTGTTGCACCTAGTTTATTACTATTAACATCTATATCATCGAATAGTCCAGAAAAATCATCTTCACTTTCAGCACCTTTTGCAGAATTTTCAATATTATTAAATATTCTTTCAAGTGTTTCATTTAAGTTTTCATCATCTTTTGCTTTTTTTACTACATTACAAAATAATTCTGATGGAAGAATAAAGAATCCTTTTTCTTTTACAAGATTTTCTCTTTCAAATTCTGCTTCACTATCTTTAAGTTTAGCATAATCAAAAGTTGTATCTCCTGCCTTTCTTTCTCCCTCATTTATATAATTTGTTATATTTTCAGAAATATATCTATAAAACATAATACCTAATATGTATTGTTTAAAATCCCAACCATCTACTGAACCTCTTAAATCATCTGCAATAGACCATATTGCTTTATGTAGTTCTTCTCTTTCCCTATTACTAGCCATTTATATTTTCCTCCTCTTTTTTAACTTCTACTATATCTCCAATGTCACAATTTAGTACTTCACATATCTTAACAAGAACATCTAATTGAACTGACTCATCTTTTCCTAATTTCGCCATAGCATTTGTACTTATTCCAGATATTTCACATAATTGCATCTTTTTTATATTCTTATCAATTAGTAATTTCCAAAGTTTATTATAACTTAAAGTCATATATTGTATCCTCCTACTAAATTTATATACCTATTATATACCAAAAATCGTAATTTTTACAATATAATCTTGCAAATTTCAAGTTTTATTTTCATATTTAAACATTTTTCTCTAATAATTATTTTGAAAAATATTAGTCTATTTCCCCTAGAAAAATAATATTGCCCCAAGTTAATGGAATAATAATTATGGGTGAAAACTATGATAATATATAATTTAAGAAATAGTAGAGAAAATATGGACTTAAAACAAAAAGATATTGCAGAAATGTTTGGTGTGCATTTTGCTACCGTGTCAGGTTGGGAAACTGGAAAAGATACTATTCCATTAGAGAGATTAATAGAATACGCTAATCGTTTTAATTTTAGTTTAGATTATTTATTTGGAATTACAAAACAAAATGATACTTCTTATTTACCATTAGAAATTGATTTGAATGTAATTGCACAAAATTTAAGAAAAATTAGAAAATCTCACAATCTAACACAAGCAGATGTAGCAAAAAGAATCAATACATCGCAAGCCAGTTATGCCCACTATGAAAATTCAGTAAATTTAATACCTACTACTTTTTTATATAATCTTACTGATATATATAAACCATTCTCAATTGATAAACTATTAGGAAGAAAAAAGCAATAAGTCGATTATGACTTACTGCTTATTTTTTTAAACTCTAAATTTTTTATAACTTTTGGTAATGTTTCAATTACTTTTTCTTGAGTTAGTAATTTTGTTATATACTCGTCAAAGCCATAATAATGTACAAATTTATCTCTTGCATTTTCAGACACTGTCAATACGATAACAGGAATATTAAATCCATCTATTTCTTTTAAATTGTTTAACATTTCTGGTCCGTCTATTCCACCACGATCATAGATATTATTAGTTATTATTAAGTCATATTTTTCTCCAGTTTCTATTCTGTCAATAATTTCTTTACCGCTTTTTGCAATTGTTACTTTTAGACCTAAACTTTCTAAAACACTTACACTATTAGATACAGAAGATTTGTTGTAGTCTCCTATAAGAATTTTTATTTCTTTATTTGCAGAATATTTTTGTTTAATATCTACAATAGATTTCATATCTTTTCTTACTTCTTCTTCCCATTTTCCAAAGTCATATTCTTGCTTTTCTCCAATATATCCTAAATCATCTTTGTATTTTTCTGCTTTTACTCTAATTCTTTCCAATTCTTTATTTCTAATTTCATTTTCTTTAACATAATTTTTATGTTCTTTTATCATAACTATAATTATTAATACTGCTATTGCTAAAATAACCAATGCATATACTATATTTTCCATATCAATACTCCTTCTTTTAAATATGCTATTTCCCCAAGTGGATTTCAAAAAAATACAGCACATCCTTTATCATTATGTACTGCCTAACAAAAGTAAAATTAATTACTTAATATATTATAACACTTTTGTCAATTTAAGTCAACGGATATCCGTGCATATTTATTGACGTTTTCTTATAAAATATTATAAGAAAGCGAGGGATATAATTATGCTATTTAAAAAAGCCTTAAGTTTAAGAATAGAAGAACTATGTGCTAATAAAAATATTACAATAAATAGATTAGCAGAAACATCTACTATACCTCCATCTACTTTAAGAGATATTGTTAATTGTAAAGT
>JBJEXU010000002.1:0-4640 GCA_051886095.1 Christensenellales bacterium
TATTTTAGAACTTCTTTTAATATATATTTAAAGGAGGGATAATATGTTTTCGTACACAAATAATTTTAATAAAATGAATAATAATGTAAAAATGACTGATATGAATAATTTTGATGTAGTGCAAAAAGTAAGGCAAGATTTAATAGGTGAAATTCAAGCAATTATAGAATATGATATGCACATACATAGCACTGAAAATATGGTGGCAAGAGAAACTTGGGAAAATATAAAATCGGAAGAATTGACTCACGTTGGAGAACTACTTGCATTACTTAACTACTTAGACCCTAGTCAAATGAAATTTGTCCAAGATGGAATTAGTGAGTTTAATAAAAGACTAAATAATGGGAATGATTATAAATAAAAGAAAAAGAGCCACATCTTAGCATTAAGTAAGATTGGGCTCTTTTTATCTAGAGAACTTTTTATTTTAAATTAAGATACAAGTATGATGAAAAAGTCTCACGTAAATTTACAACTATAAGTCAAAACTAAAGAAATTTTAGTTATTACTATTTTCTTTATATTCTTTTAATCTTTTATAAACTTCATATGGAGAAGTTATATGTGCAAACATATATGATGTTGCACCATTAGTTATAGGGCTAGACATACTACCAAATCTAAGTGTGCCTGTGTTTTTACCAACTATTTTATCTAGTAAACTAACGTACACGTCCATAGCACCTATACTTTTTAAATCAAGACATTTATAATCTACACCTATTACGCCAGTTCTTATTAAAATTCTTTTATTTGTATAAGCATAAAAAGTCTTCTTATAATGTAAGTTTAAAAGTAATATAAAAACTATTTCGCAAATTAGAAAAATACCAATAGGCAATAAACACCATATAGCGGATAATGGTTCATATCCCTCTTCGGGAATAAATAATGATAGACAAAAAGGAACCATAAAGAATAATAAAAATATAGTCATACAAAAGATTGATTTGAAATATGTTTTTACTTTATTTGGTTTGAAAATTTCTACTATAGTTTCGTCTTTGTCTAGAATTAAATCAAAAATGTTTTCCATAATTTTTTCCTTTAAATTTTATATTTATATTTTATCATAATTTTTCTTATTATACAAATATAAATACATATTACTAATATTTTATTGTTTAATTTTGTAATTATGATATAATATAATGTAGGAGAAAATTAAAAAGTGAATAATATAATTGAAGTTAAAAATTTGAAAAAAAGTTTTAAGGATATTATTGCTGTTAATAATATTTCGTTTAATGTTAAAGAAGGTTCTTTATTTGCATTTTTGGGATTAAATGGTGCGGGTAAGTCTACCACTATTAATATTATTTGTGGTAATCTTGATAAAGATGAAGGGCAAATTATTATTGATGGAATAGATATAGATAAAGACATAAATAAGATTAAGCCAATAATTGGTGTGGTTTATCAAGAAAGTGTTTTAGATAAGCAACTTACCGTTAAAGAAAATCTAGAATGTCGTGGTAGTTTGTATGGCTTAGATAAATCCGCCATTAAAACCAGAATAGAAGAACTAGATAAATTATTAAATATTAAGAAAATTATGAATAGGACAGTTGGTAAATTATCTGGTGGTCAAAGACGACGCATAGATATAGCAAGAGCATTAATTCATAATCCTAAAATACTTATTCTGGACGAGCCTACAACTGGTCTTGACCCGCAAACGAGAAAAAATGTTTGGAATGCAATTAATAAATTAAGGGCAGATAATAATATTACCGTATTTTTAACAACTCATTATATGGAAGAAACAACTGATGCAGATAATATAGTAATACTAGATAATGGTAAAATTGTTGCAACAGGTTCGCCTTATCAATTAAAAAATAAATATACGGGTGATTATATTAGACTTTATAATACTAAAGAAAATGATGTCAAAAAATTAAATGTGAAGTATAAAAAATTGCCAGAATGCTTTGTGATTGAAATAAAAAATTCTAAAGAGGCAACAGATTTGATTGTAAAATATCCAAGTATATTTATTGACTATGAGATTATCAAAGGAAAAATGGATGATGTTTTCTTAAGTGTTACGGGAAAAGAATTACATCAGGGAGAAATAAATGAATAGTTTTTTAAATTTAACAAAAAGAAACTCGAAGTTGTTTTTTAAAGATAAAGGAATGTTCTTTTGTTCGTTAATCACACCAATAATTTTATTAGTACTTTACGCAACATTCCTAGGTAGAGTTTTTAAAGATTCATATTTATCATCAATTCCAGAAGAATTAAATATTCCAGAAAAAATAATTAATGGACTTGCTGGAGGGCAATTATTATCATCATTACTTGCTGTGTCTTGTGTGACTGTTGCTTTTTGTTCAAATATGCTTATGGTTCAAGACAAAATAACGGGTGCTAGAAAAGATTTGCTTATGACTCCTTTAAAAAAGTCTACTCTTTCTATTTCATATTATGTATCTACTTTAATCACAACTTTAATTATTAGTGTTACAGCAACAATAATTGCGTGGATTTATTTATCTTGTATTGGTTGGTTTCTATCTTTCGTAGATTGTTTAATGATACTTTTAAATGTTTTGTTGCTAACAATGTTTGGAACAGCATTATCTTCTATAGTTAATTTCTTCTTAAGTTCGCAAGGTCAAGTTTCGGCTGTAGGAACTATTGTTAGTTCTATGTATGGTTTTATAAGTGGGGCATATATGCCGATTGCAAGTTTTGGCATTGGACTTCAAAAAGTATTAATGTTTTTGCCTAGTACTTATGGTTCTGCTTTGATTAGAAATTATTGTATGAGAGGGGCTTTGTCGGCATTTGAAAAAAGCGGAATTCCAACAGAGCTTATTTCCGAGATAAGAAAGTCGATAGATTGTGATTTGTACTTTTTTGGCAACAAAGTAAGTCTAGTTGCTATGTATGGAGTAATGATAGGAACGATAGCCATATTACTGATTGTTTACATATTAATTAATAAATTTTCAAAAAAGAAAAGTTGATGACATATGCCCACATTCCATCAAGGCAAGAAAAAAAGCAAGACATAAAGTCTTGCTTTTTTTGTTGCACCAATAAAAAACTAAATCGAACCCGATTTAGTTTTTTATTTATCTTTTAATAGTATTAATCTATTTCTAAATTGACATCAGTAAAAATTTTATCATCTAAGAACTCAATTAATGTCATATTAAAGCCACGAGCAAGTTGCATAATGGTTTTTAATGTGACATTTTTATTTCTCTCATTTATAATACACATCATTGTTCCGTGTAATATTCCTGAATTTTGCTCCAACCTATATAATGTCATATCTTTTTCAGTCAATAAATTACTAATTCTCAACCCTACTGCTTTGCAAATGTTCATAATTTCTCCCAATAAGTATTTTTAACTATGTATTTATACTTACCTAGATTTTAACAAACATACTTTTTATTTTTATGTAGGTGTACCTACTTAAATATTTTGAGTTTTGTGAAGATTCTGTTATAATATATGTAGATTTAACTACATAGGGTATATAAAAATGAAATGTTGTTTTATTGGACATAGAAATATTCAAATAACTGAAGAATTAAAATATAAAGTAAAAATAATAATTGAAGATTTAATATTAAATCACAATGTTTTAATATTTTTATTTGGAAGTCGTAGCAATTTTGATTCTCTTTGTCATTTGGTGGTTACAGAATTAAAAGAAAAATATAGCAATATTAGAAGAATTGCTTATACTTGTAAAAGTGAAACTTGTGTGTTGGAATCTGAAAGATTATATTGGGAAGAAATTTATTCAAACTTGCAAAAACGAGAAGTTCATTTGTATGGAGTTGAAGAAGAATATGAGTATAAAACAAAATATACTGCTGGTAGAGCGAGTTATATAGAAAGAAATCAAGCAATGATTAACGATAGTGATTATTGTGTTTTCTATTATGATAAAAATTACGAACCAGAAATGCGAAAGTATTCCAAACGTAGCATAGGTTATTATCAACCTAAAAGTGGCACAGCACTTGCATATGCTTATGCAAAGCAAAAAAGAAAAACTTTGATAAATATAAGTCAAAAATAAAATTATATGTTATAATTATATTGAATTAAGGAGTCTTGCAATTTTTTGGTGTGTAGAAGGGGATTTGTCTATATAAGCGAAAGCAAATATATTTCGGAGCGAGAATGCTTGCATTTGCTAGCGACGAATACAAGTTCAAATCGCAATGTAAGAACATTGCAGTTGTGAAACAACACCACCATCGGCAAGAAAAAAGCAAGACATAAAGTCTTGCGATTTTTTGGTGCCGAAGGTGGGATTTGAACCCACATGGTTTCCCGCACGATTTTGAGTCGTGTGCGTCTGCCGTTCCGCCACTTCGGCATAAGATGAAGTGGAAATAATATATAAAATAGAAATTAGGTAATGAACGACTCATTTTGATAAAAAGAGAGTCTGCCGCTAATGCCACTTCGGCATATGAAGTGGAAATTGTAAAAGTGGAATTTAATTATGAAATAAATTGTAATATTGTATTTCGTTAATTAAATACTTTAATATGATATCATAAAATGTATTGATTTGCAAATATAATTAATAAATTCTGTAAGGAATTTGATTTAAAAAATATTTAATTTGTTAGATTACATTTTTATGCATTCGTAGG
>JBJEXU010000003.1:0-4606 GCA_051886095.1 Christensenellales bacterium
CTAAAGTAAAAGTTTATGCTAATGCAATGGGTAGTGATTATGTAAGTCACTTTGTAATTGAAGATAGTGCGACTCTAACTTCTGGTAGTAGTACAAATTCTAAATATACTTGGTATAAGAGTAGTGGGGCATCATCATTTACTCAAGATGTTAGCGTTAAGCCTGGTATTTGGTTACAATACGAGAATTTGAATACAATAACTACTGGAACTCCTGCTGGTGGTGAAACTGGTCATACAATTAGAGTTTATCATGTATTCTCTCCAACTTATACAATTCAAATTGATGGAAATGTTATTAGAAATAATAATAGTTCAGATTTAAATAGTGTAGAATTTTACAAAGATGGATCATCAACAAATACTAACAAAATATATACTATTATGTTGGACGGTTACGATATAGGAACTTTAACTGTTACTACATATGGAATAGATTTTGTTGAAACAGATAGTGAAGGTACAACAATTGCATTTGTTAATGGTTCTACTGCAATTTACTTAAGAGTTCCTGTTGGCAAAAATGTAACAATAAGTTTACAAGAAACGAGCGAGTATTTTGCTATAAATTCCGTAGATGATAACGGAAATACATATAGATCTGAAGAATCAGTTAATTCTGATGATGGATCGATAAAAATTAATAATGCTTTATTCAATGGTGAACCTACTGGTAGCACTGGTAATTTTACTTATACAATTACAGGTACTTCTGCAAGTGGATACCCATCTCCATTCCATCTAACAACTACATTTGATATTTATCATAAGATATTTGTTGATGCTTATGACCTTACTACTGGTGGAAAGCCTCAGTATAGTGCTAGTATATCTCTTAATAATGTAGCGGGAACTGGTTCAAATATTACATTCTCGTCATCAACTGACAATTATATTTTTGCATATTTCAAAGAGGGTACTTTGCCTACAATTACAGCAAATAATGGAACCTCTAATGTGTCAAAAGGCATTGCAAGTAATGTTTATGCAATATATTATGCTTATAATAATACTTTCTTAGATGCAGAGGGTAATTATATTAATTACTCAAGTAGTTTAGGAACTGCTCCGAGTGATCCGTTGACTACTGAGATTAATACAACAACTCGTCTTGCATCATTCTCAAGTGGACTAAATTACAATATTTTATCTACAGATGCTAGTAGTTCTGCAAGTATGGATATATTCTATACAGTAATGTATTTAACTTACATTACTCCTAAGTTTGCTATTAAGATTACAAACAATGGAAACTCAGAAACTACTGATGTTATACTTTCTTCTTCGAGTAACACAGTAACTGCTGTAAATAACTCATTTAGTTTCTGGTTAGATAGTGCTTGTACTATTAGCCCAGCATTAACGCCTCAAGGATTAATGACTGTTGGTGGTGGATTTGTAACAAGTCCTAACTTATATTACAAGGTTGAGTCTTTAGAAGAGAATAAAGAATTTGTTAAGTTTATTGCTTATTCTTATTCGTCCTCGTGGGTGACTTCTGACCTTACAGATAATCCAACAAAAAGTCCTAATGTATTCGGAATTAATCATTATGATTACTATATTGCTAATGCTAGTGCTACTAAACTTAGTGACAGGGTTCAATATTCAGCAATTCTTGAAATTAATGTAATGCTAGAGATTAATGTTCAGTTTAGAATTTCAACTGGTTTAAATATATATGAAACAACTAGTTTGTTTAACGGTGGAGAATATGTTTCTTTAGTTGTCGGAAGTAGCACACCTAACTATACTGCATTGTCTACCGATTCAACTATTTCTGGATATTTCTCTTCTGGCAAGACTCTTTATATTACAGCAAAAGCACCTAATTCTAGTGATTCTAATATTGAATATAGAATAGTTGTTATGAAGAAAACAACAACTAACACATCGGTTATTTATGAAATGAATAATGAGTATTTTGATGGCTATTATACTTTCTCAACTAGTACAACGACACCAAGTCACATTTATGCTACTGATTTTGGTTTTGGTTATGTTCAATTCTCCTTTAATGTTGAGGAATTTACTGCTGGTACATACTTTGTAGACATTGCTAGGGTTTATAATGTTAAGGCTTCTGACCCTCATACTGTTCAAACTTATGTATCTGAGACTGGTCAAAATGGTGATACGACTAATAGAGGTAGTTACCAAGCATTTGATATTACTGCAGATACTAAATACACATATAATGGTGTTAGTTATGTAGATAATTTCGACACAGTTACCTTAACTGCTTATATTGCCGAAGGTTTTGAGTTTACTGAATGGAAGAATTTAAGTGGTATAGGTGTTTCTGAAATTTCAAGAACTTATAATGAAAGTAATGGAAGAACAATTATTGAAGGTACTTTCCAAATATTAAATGAAGTTAATATTGATGATGAAATTATTCAAGTAGCTAGTAATTACTACACTAATATTCAATTAAGTGTTACTGAGAAAACAATTACATATAATGTTTATCTTGGTGTTGTTGATAAAAATGGTATACCTTTAGGTAATATTCAAGACCTAGAAGACATTATGGCTAAGTTTACACTTGTAAGTGATACTATTGGTGAAGATGAAAATGGAATAACATATGTTAGCACTGAGTCTTTGATCTATAATTCTGTTAGTTCAATTATAGGATATTTTGGAAATGTAACAATTACAGTTGAGTCTCAAACTGGATTTAATGAAGGTGGCTATAACTTTAAGACTTTCGCCACAACTGGAACTAATGATTGTTATTACAGTCCTAAAATTAATGATATAACAGGTTATTCTGCAAATAACGAAACTAAAGTAAATAACAAAACTGGTAAAATTACCATTCAAGATAATACTAGTGTTGTTAATAAAGATATTATTCAATTGTCTGCATACTTTATTTATACTTATATTGTTAATATAGATGTATTGGCAGTCGGTGATACAACTAAAGTCAATGATATATCTAGATTTATTCCAAGTGGTGACACTAATCCATTTACACTTAGTGCTGATGGTAGTTATTATCGTTATTCTATTAATATTGAGAGGGGAGAGAGTGTTCAAGTTAGTCTTAACTTTGTAGTATCTCCTACCTATTCTGGTTCGACTTACAAAGAAGGTTATATGTATTCCTACATTTTATCAACACAGAATGTAGGTGAAAGCAAATTAACAACTAATATTTCTGGTTCTATAATAACTGCTACAGTTTCTGACATAATGAAGTCTTCAACAATAAGAATATATTATGTTCCTATTTATGAGATTAAGATTAATCCAGTAACTGAAGGCAGAGGTACAATATTAACCGAACTTAATAATACAACTTTCTATTATAGAACTTATGATAATGCGACAACTACATATGGACATACAATGAATGAGTCTTCTTGTATTTATGCTATTTATAATGTAGAAAATGGAGCATTGCCAGCAATAAATGCTACATTAGGTGGTATTGAATCAACCATCAGTAATCCAACATCAATTACTAAAGCAGTTGATGATACTACAACAACATATATTTATGTAGCGATGGCAAGTGTAAATTACACTCTTCCAAATGGAAGTTCTACAGCAGAAGATATTATAATCTCAACAACATATAGAACTACTATTACTCCATATATTGAGAATAGTTCTGATGTTTACAATAGGGAAAGATACATTCCAACATCACTTAATTATTATCTAACCTCCGCCACCATATCTGATAACTTTATGGTAAATGCTGATGGTCAAGATTATAGTTATTTAGACGTTGCCGATGGTATTAACACAAATACTTTATTCACAGAGAGTGTTAGAACTAATCCATATAGTAATGTTCAAATGACTACTAATAAGAATTATACTAATCCTGTAACAGGAATAACTACAACTGATTATGTTCCAGTATATCTAGCAACTAATCAAGGTAATCATACTATTACTGCTAATTTTGCAAGAGAATATACTATATCTATTAGTAACTATTTATCTTATATTAATAATGGTAATTTTGTTACAATGCATTTATCTATTGGTGGTGAAGAGGCTGATGTAACTAGTTACTCAGAACAAGTGGAAACTACTGGTAGAAGATTAACATTTGTTAACATTCACGCACTTGCAAGCAATATGCAATATACAACTACTCTTACTTGGAATAATAATCTTTACGAGGCATTATATTATGAAGTTAAAATAGGTGATACTACTGGTATTAATGCTAGTTATCAATCTTTACCTATTACAAGTGCTATACTTCCAAGTAATACTGATAAATCTACGCTTACAAATGCAACAAATAATGCTCATTATTTCACTCAATATTATATGGCTAGAACTCAAGTTAACTATTCAATTATTCCTGATTACTTTGAAACCGATCGTATGCAACCGGTAATTAGTATTACAGAGACAACTATTGACCCAGAGGGAACATTAGGTACAAGTGATAAGTTTAATCCTGGATTCTTAACAGATAACCAATATAAAGGTTATAATATTGACAAGAATAATATTGAATATGCTGTAGATGGAATAACACTTAATATGCCTAATAATATTAGTACTATAGTTCAATCAAATAATAATACTTTAACTTTATTCTAAACATATGCACACAATATACTTTCTAT
>JBJEXU010000004.1:0-4527 GCA_051886095.1 Christensenellales bacterium
ATATTTGTAAACTTCCAGTTGGGTATGTTGTGAATAATAAATACTTATTAGAAAACGAGAACTTAAATATAGATAGTTTATATTCTCAGAACCTTGATAGTTTCTATATAGTTGAGAACAAAAAACAATACAATTATGCTCTTGAGATTTTGCAAGATAGAATAAATACATTTCATATAGATAATGGTGTAGATATCAAAAAACCTAAAAGTGTTTATATAGAACCCGAGGTGGATATTGCTAGTGGAGTTATCATTTATCCGGGTAACTCGCTTAAAGGCAAAACAATTATTGATAAAGATGTGATTTTAAAAGAAAACAATGTAATAGAAAATTCAAGAGTTGGCAAAAATTCTTGCATAAGTGGTAGTGTAATTAATGGCTCTGTTATTGCTAGCAATGTTTATATTGCCTCATTTTGTGAGATTAATAATGGTCTTATAGGGAATTATAGTTCTATAGGTTCGGGAGTTAAGATTAATAATTATAAAATTGAAGATAATTCAAAGATAAAACCAAATACAGTACTAGGAGAAGAAAATGATAGTGATTGTGGGACTGGGCAATCCCGGTAAAAATTATGATAAAACTGTGCATAATATGGGTTATATGGCAATAGATAATTTTGCAAAAAAACACGAACTTACCTTTAATAAATCCAAATATTTTGCTAGTGTCGCTGAAGGATTTATTGGTGGGGAAAAAGTAGTTCTTTTAAAGCCTGAGACTTTTATGAACCTTAGTGGCAAAAGTGTTGAAGAAGTAGTTAGAATGCATAAACTTGATACTAAGAATGTAATTGTAATATTAGACGATATAGATTTGCCTTTTGGAGATGTAAGGGTGAGGGCTAAAGGCAGTGCAGGAACTCATAATGGTCTTAGAGATATTGTTTCTAAAATAGGCGAAGACTTCCCAAGAATTAGAATAGGTGTTGGCAGACCGGAATATGGCGACCTTGTAAATTTTGTTTTAAGTAGAGTCCCAGACGAGAAACTCAAAATTTTAGAAGATAAATTTGACAAAGTAAGCAGAGTTCTTGATTATTTTGTTGAAAGAAAAACGGTAGAAGGAATAGATATAACTAGAATATAAATGTTAAATAAGTTTTTAAAAAACAGTAATTTCAAGTTACTTAAGGAAGCAGTAGAAAACGGAGATAATTGTAGCGTTTTTGGACTTAATAAAGGCGAAAAATTAGCACTACTTGAAAATAGTGCTTTCCTTTTTTATGTAGTGGAAAGTATTGACGGAATAGAAGAACTATTTTCTAATCTTTGTGATATTGGTAGAACTCCTCTAATTCTAAAAGACTTTATTTCTCCTTTGTCTTCCGAATTTGAACAATCACAAAATATTCTAGAAACTTTAGCAAAAATTAAAAATAAAGAAATTGATACACTTATTCTCACTCCACAAGTTCTTTGTGCTAGATTTCCATCTCCTGAAAGAATAAACAATCTAGAAATCCCAGTAGGTGGAGAACTAGAAATCTCTCAATTTATAAAAAAACTTGTGAGTTTCGGCTATAATAGAGTGGAAATGGTGGCGGAGAAAGGTGAATTTTCGGTAAGAGGAGATGTTGTAGATATCTATCCTTTAGGTGGTTCTCCTACTAGAATAATGACCGATTTTGATATCGTTGAAAGTATTAGAAATTATAATCCAATTACTCTTTTAACTACAACCGATATTAGTTCTTGTGTAATTCCAAATAACAATTATTATTTTGTTACAAATGACGATATAGAAGAAATTTATTCTAATCTTAGATTAAAAAAAGATGATTTATTCTATGAACTAACAAATTCAACAAAAAATGATTATAGGCTTATTGCTTTTGATAAACAATTTAAGTATAGCATTTTTGATTATGTAGATAATGCTGTAATTGCTTTTGATGGTGCTAAAAACATTTATGATAATTTAGAAAAATATATAGATGATTATAACTCTAGAATTCAGGAAAGTGATTTAAGAAAAATTATTTCCAAAATTAATATAAATGATACCCTTCAATTTAGAAATCATACACTTATTGCGTTTCACTTTATTCAACAAAATAATCGAATATTTAAACCACAAAAAGTTTTTAGCATAAGAACTCTGCCTGCAGTTAATTATGTTGGTCATAATAATATTTTGCTATTGGATATAGAGAATTATTACAAACAAAGTTATACAATTATTCTATGTGCGGGCACTAATGAACAGGCAAATAGTTTGTCAAATAAATTAAATG
This sequence comes from Christensenellales bacterium, assembly GCA_051886095.1. Taxonomy (GTDB): domain Bacteria; phylum Bacillota; class Clostridia; order Christensenellales; family UBA1242; genus UBA11490. Next base: position 2,243 of record JBJEXU010000004.1, read on the forward strand.
AGAAGTCTTTAAAGCATAATATTTACTCTAGAATAACAATGTGCCAGTTGGGGTCAATTAATATTGTAACTCGAAAGTATCCTTTAGACATAATTCTTCCCGAAGATAAACTGGCGGTTATTTCTTATACCAGTTTGTTTGGAAAACCTAAAAAGATTATAGAGAGTGTAGACTCTTCTTATGTAGATGGTGAAATTCCTAAAGAGGGTGATTTTGTCGTACATTCTTTTCACGGAATAGGCAAATGTTTAGGAGTAAAGACTTTAAATATCAGTTCTACGCAAAGAGATTATGTTGTTATCGAATATAAAGGTAATGACAAATTATATTTACCAGTAGAAAACTTAAATCAATTAAGTAAATATATAGGTTCGGATAAAGAGCCAACTATTAACAAAATCGGTGGAGTTGAATTCGCAAAAACTAAATCAAAGATAAAGTCAGCAGTTAAGAAAATCGCCTTTGATTTAATTGCTCTTTATAGGGAAAGAATGAATAAAAAAGGCATTAAATATAATGTCGATGACGATTTGCAAAGAGAATTTGAAAATAGTTTTGGGTATACCGAAACGGCTGACCAATTAAAAGCCATAGACGATTGTAAATTGGATATGGAGTCTGCTCGTGTTATGGACAGACTTGTTTGTGGTGATGTTGGCTATGGTAAAACGGAAGTTGCACTTAGAATTGCATTTAAAACTATTCTTAATGGCAAACAAGTGGCACTATTATGCCCAACCACTATCCTTAGCGAACAACATTATAACACCGCTAAAACTAGAATGGCTAATTTTGGCGTTAAAATAGAAGTGCTAAATAGACTAAGAAGTAAAACCGACGAAGATAAGATTAAGAAAGATTTTTCCGATGGAAAAATAGACCTGCTTTGCGGAACTCATAAATTACTCGCTAGCGATATTAACTACAAAAATTTAGGACTACTCATTCTTGATGAAGAGCAAAAATTTGGCGTAGCAGACAAAGAAAAAATAAAAAATATGAAGAAAAACATTAATGTTTTAACTCTTAGTGCTACACCTATACCTAGAACTCTTAATATGTCTTTAATTGGTGTTAGAGATATATCCATAATTGAGACACCGCCAGTTGAGAGAATTGCTAGCGAAGTTCAGGTTGTTGAGTATAGTGATACACTTGTTCGTAATGCAATAATAAGGGAATTGGAGAGGTGCGGACAAGTATTAATTATTTATAATAGAGTAGAAAAAATTTATAATTTTGCATCTAGAATAAAAAATCTTGTTCCAGAAGCCGTAGTATCGGTGGCTCACGGTCAGATGAACGAGAAGGAACTTGAGAAGGAAATACTTGAATTATATTCGGGCAAAACTCAAATACTTGTTGCGACTACTCTTATAGAAAATGGTGTAGATTTGCCTAATGCAAATACTTTAATCGTGATAAACTCAGATACTTTGGGTCTTGCTCAACTTTATCAATTAAAAGGAAGAATTGGGCGTTCAAATAAGTCGTCGTATGCTTATTTTACCTTTGATAATCGAAAGGTTTTAACAGAGAATGCTTATAAACGATTACAGGCAATAAAAGAATTTAGTGGATTATGCAGTGGTTTTAAGATTGCAATGAGAGACTTGGAGATTAGGGGCGCGGGAAGTATTCTTGGTGCAGAACAAAGCGGTCATATTGAGAAGATTGGTTATAATATGTATGTAGAACTTCTAAGTGAGAGTGTCAAAGAACTCAAAGGCGAAAAAGTCATCGTTAAAACCGACATAAAAGTTGAAACAATTTATTCGGCATATTTGCCTCATAATTATGTTGAAAGTTCTTCTAGAAGAATGATTATGTATAAAGAAATTTCTAATCTTGATACTATTCTAAAACTTCAAGATTTTATAACTAAAACGGAAAGTGTTTATGGAACATTGCCTACTGAACTTATTAATTTGTGTAAAATTGCATTTATAAAAAATAGATTAAGTTTGTATGGAGTAGAAAAAATATCTATTAGAAAAATAGTTAAAATTTATTTTGCAAGCAAGGAAAATTTAACTAAAGAAATAATTGATGCTATTAATGAATTTTCTTCAGTTGCAACTTTAAATATCAGCGATATGCCAGTTGTAGAGTTAAAAACCAACGAATATAATGTGCTAGATTTTATTATTGACTTTATTAAGCATTTTGATAATTTTTAGGGTTTTTTTAATATATAAAATACTTTAGATTTGCTAACTTTATGATAATTTTATTTGCAATTTGGATATTATTATAGTAAAATAGATAAGTACAATTATAAGGTG
>JBJEXU010000005.1:0-4508 GCA_051886095.1 Christensenellales bacterium
AATAAAACTAAAATAAGGTATAAGATATGAAAAGTAAAGCATTGAAATATGTGGATAGTTTGGTAAATGACGACACACCCAAGGGCGAACTAGACACGATAAATTATATAAAAAAGTGTATAAGAGAGTACAAAGAGCCTGAGCGAAAGTTATCCACATTTGCTCTGCCAACAAGACAAGAGATTGAAGAGTATGTAGCTCTTAAAGGTTACAAGGTTGATATTGATAGGTTCGTGGAGTACTATGAGGCAAGTGGGTGGCACGATAGTAACGGCAAGAAGGTCAAGAATTGGAAACTCAAATTGCTAGTTTGGAACAAGCCACAAGGTAACAATTACACTTTTAAAGGCAAAGGAACGCAGGGTGTGACAAGCAGAGAATATAGTAGTGAAGAGTTAAACAGTTTGTTTGACGATTTAGATAATGTAGAGTTTTAGGAGAGAGAAATATGGAAAAGAAGATTTATAAGCCAAAATCTTGTAGAGAGTGTCCGTGTTATAGAGAGGGTAGTAAAAGCCATTGTGGTTGTTTGCCAACCCAAACATTTAATATGAAGTCACTTAGGTTGGGAATTGAGGACAAGAGCAATGATGAAGAATTATTTGAAAAATGCCCAATAGGTTGGGATAAGGAGTAGGAATGAAACTAGGGCAATTTGAGTTAGATAATGTGTATTGTTTAGATAGCTACAAGGCAATTAAAGATATACCAGATAAGAGTATAGATTGTATATATGTAGATATTCCCTATTTATTTGATGAGGGTGGTTCTGGTAATAGTCGAATTGCATTACAAGTTAAAAAGACAAGAGATGAATTAAAAAGCAATAATATATATAATGGTATTGATTATTCAATATTTTATGATTTTGTAAGAGTTCTAAAAAAAATAAATTGTTTTATATGGTGTAGCAAAGAACAAATTTATCCTATTTTAGATTGGTGGATGAAGAATACTAATTGCACTTATCAAATTTTATGTTGGTGTAAAACTAATGCAGTTCCAATGTGCAATGGTAATTGGTTGAGTGATATAGAATATTGCTTATATTTTAATCGTGGAACAAAATTAAATGATGGCATTGAACATAAAAGCAAGTGGTTTATAAGTCCCATAAATGTTAAAGATAAAATGAAATTTAAACACCCAACTATAAAACCATTACAATTTGTAAAAAGACATTTATTACATACAACTCAACCTAATGATATAATAGCCGATTTCTTTATTGGGGGGGAACTACTTGCGTAGCCTGTAAAGACCTAGGACGACATTTTATTGGGTTTGATATAGAGCAAAAGTGGGTTGATATTGCTAACAATAGGCTAAATAATATTGATGCCAACGGACAGATGAGTTTGTTTTTAAAGTAGGAGTTTGAAATGAATATTCTAAAAGAAATAAAAGAGCGAGTGTCAATGTATGACGTTTTGCAAGAGTATGGTTTTTCTCCAACTCGTTCGACAATTTACAAGTGTATGTATCACGATGACGATAAGCCGAGCGGAAGTGTCAAGAACGATAAGTTCCATTGTTTTGCGTGTGGGGTCACAAAGGATATTTTTGACTTTGTGAAAGACCAAGAAAAATGCGATTTAAACACCGCAATTAAAATTATATACGATAAGTTTGGGTTGGGGCTTTTAAGGCATTTAACGGCAAAAGAAAGGCAAGAAATGGCATTACAACAGCAAGTTCGAGATAAAGAGAAAGCCGAGAAGCAATGGTGGAAAGATTTTGAGCGAAAAGTGTGTGATATTATTTTAGATAACAAGGATTTTTATGAGAAAATAAAAAATACTAGTCATATAACTAGGGGAGAATATCGTCGAGTTATGGCAAATCTAAAAAATACTTCTGTTGATGAATGGGAATGTAGTGAAACATATTTTATGGCACTTAAAAAAATCAAATGGCTTGACTGGTTGTACAATGCCATAAATGAATTCAACCACGAACTTTGCGAGTACGATTTCAAGTACGGCAATGACAAGCAAGAGATTTTAAAGAAAATACAAAGTGGGGAGATTGTGATATGAGCAAGTACAATTATTTTGAAATGTGTAGGAAGATATTTGGTTCTAGTTACAAATGGGACGAAAAATTGCAACAAGAAGTTATGTATTCAAGGAAAGACTTGTTAGATAAATTGTTGGAACAACAAGAGCATATTGCTATGCTTAATGTTTATATTCAAAGACTTGAAAATGATAGGGAAATATTGTTGAATAAATGTTATAACTGCCAAACATTAAGAAGAAATATTGAAAACAATATAGTAGAAAAAATATCACAACACCTAAGAGAACCTGCTAAACAAAGTGAGAAAGATTTTTGGAAAGATATAGTAGATATAAGATATAAGCACGATATTTCAATACCAAATAATTTTTGTAAATCTATTGAAAGGCTATGCAAAAAACAAGAAAAGGAGATAAGTAATGCCAAAGAAGATAATAATTGATGACGACCAAATCGTGAACTCAACCGATTGGGAGGGCAAGGCGAATAAAATCATAGCCAAATTGGGCGAAACACTTTTCAATAAACTTGACGAGCAACAAACAATAATTGATGAAGAAACTGGCGAAACCAAGCCAATAAAAAAAGCCAACAAGTTTGCCAAGAATATGATAAAAGCCGACTTGCAACCAGTCCAAGTGACGAGCAAACTCAACCGACTTTTACGCATTTACAAGCCCCTTAGCATTATAGAGGCAAGAACAATACAAGACATCGAGTACCTAAAAGCCTTTGGTTACTATTGCGACATAATCTCATACATAAATGAATACTTGGTCTATATGCCAGACAAACAAACATTTTGTGCCTTTATTAACATAACCACTGACATCTACAACGAGTTCTTGGGCGACCCAAACTATATGCAAGTCTTTATGAGTTTTGAAGATAGTTTTAACTCAACAAACTTTTTGGCAGCACAGGCTGGGGTCGTTGACGGCAAGGTCACAATTACGAAGTTGCAGACAAAAGACGCAGGTCACAACTTAGTTCGCAACCCAGAGGCTTTGACAATCAACAATTATAATGCCATTGACAAACAGCAGGTAAACTTGAAGTTAGAGCAGTGGGAGAGTATGGTTAGCAAGATACCTTATGGGAGTAAGAAATAATGGAACAAATTAGTTTATTTGACGGAAACAAAAAGTTTGTTATAGACAAACCAATTAGACTAATCTCACTATTTAGTGGCTATGATAGTCAAGCACTTGCATTGAAATATCTAGGTTTAGAGTTTGAGCATTACAAAACTTGTGAGTGGGCGGTAAAAAGTATTCAAGCCTTAAAGGACTTACATTTTGAAAATGATAATTGCGATTATTCTAAGGGCTTGAACAAAGAACAAGTCTTTGATTATTTAGCCAAGAAATGTATAAGTGCAAACTATAACGAACTAATGGCTTACGAACAAATCAAAAGACTAGGCGAAGAAAAGGCAAGAGTTATTTATAATAATATTAAAGCAACTCATAACTTAGTTAATATTCAACAAGTTAAAGGTGTAGACTTAGAAATCAAGGACACTGACAAATATTGCTACATAATGACTTACTCGTTCCCCTGCCAAGATTTGAGCCTTGCTGGACTTGGTAAAGGTATGGAAAAAGGTTCTGGAACTCGTAGCAGTATGCTTTGGGAAGTTGAACGCATACTTGAAGAATGTGCTGAGGGGGGGAGAAACCACAGGTTTTGCTTATGGAAAATGTCCCTCAGGTTATAGGACAAGGCAATATACAACACTTTGCTAAGTGGCAAGAGAAATTGGAAAGTCTTGGGTATAAGAACAAATGGCAAGTTCTTAATGCAAAGGACTTTGGTGTGCCTCAAAATCGTGAAAGGTGCTTTATGGTATCTATTCTTGGCGATTATTACTATGAAATGCCAAAGCCGATCAAGCTTGAAAAAAGACTAAAAGACTTGCTAGAATATAATGTTGATGAGAAATATTATTTAAGCAACAAGTTACTATCTAAATTTTGTAATGAAAAGATGTTTATTGAAAAAGGAACAGGTAAGCATCAAACAAACCAAGTATTTGATAGTCAAAAATTGGCTCGGACATTATGTGCTTGCGATTATAAACAACCAATGTTAGTCAAAGAAGATATTAAGTTATATGAACTAACAAGCACTCAATCGCAAGGCAATAGAGTGTATGACCCAAATGGTTTGGCTGTTAGCCTTTGTGCAAGTAGTGGTGGTTTAGGTATTTGTATTAATGATTTAACTACTAAGAATAAAAGGCTTGCGACAATGCTTGATAAGATTGATATGGAAAAAACGCAAGCACTTGATATATATAATCAATCAGTCCACGATGAAATGCACACAATAAAAACAAGTATTGATAGTGCGAATATGACTGCGGTTACTCAAAACCTAAGAATAAGAAAATTAACACCAAAAGAGTGTTTTAGACTTATGGGTGTTAAAGACAAAGATTTTGAGAAAGTCGCAAAAAATCAGAGCAATGCAAGTTTGTACCA
>JBJEXU010000006.1:0-16977 GCA_051886095.1 Christensenellales bacterium
GGTAGAAAATTGCCATAAATTAATGCTTGAACAAATTTATGAGAAGTTAAAAAGTGGCAAATTATATAAAAGTCCAGATGCGGTCAAATGGAAATGTAATAATTGTGGCTTTGAGCATACTAGCAAAACTTGCTGGGAGGTGTGCCCTAGTTGCGTAATGAGTCAAGGCTATGCAGAAATTCATATTGATATGAATTCTGGAGATTAAAATTTCATTAATTTTATGTGATAAAAAAACATTATCTATGCTAAGATAATGTTTTTCTTTGTGTTTTATCTATCTAATAACAATGTATATCCAACTCCACCTTTATTGGTGCTTATGTAAACTAGTATATGATTTTTATCTTGATAGCCGTGATAAGTAAGTACACAGTTAGAAGTCTCAAAATTAGTTATTCTTAGAAGCATTTTGCCAGAGATATTATAAAATTCATAAGAATATTTATCTCCGTCTTTTTTAACTCGGGTTATAATGCTAACTCCATTTGAAAGTATTGTGTCATTGTATGCGACATAGGTTTCACCATTATATATGTACTCGCTTTCACCTTCTGCCACACTATAAATTGTATTTTGTCTAACGCCTAATCTTTCAAGATGTTTTTCTACATATGTAACACCATTAAGTTCTTTTTTGGTTGAAACCATATAATAAGTATCGCTATGTAAATCGGTTATTTCGCTATTAAGATATCTTTTTACTATAGTGCCTTCCATATCGCATACAAAAGTATAACCAGTTTCGTTGCTTGAAAGCATTATCGCATCTTTAGTTGTAAAGATATTATCAAATTTACCAAGGAAACAAACTTTGTCATAATTTTTGTCTATTAAATAATCGCCATAAGTACTATGGGCAATATATCTGTCATCAGTAACTTTGGTTAAAGAACTAAATTCATAATCAATTTCTTTAATTTGTAGTCGGTCATTAATTAGTAATAATTGTTCTGGTTCAAGTAATTTATTTTTTATGTTTCTTGCGTGTAAAACGATGGTTTCAATATTAAATCCGCTATTATAGTCTTCGACCAAATAATCTAAAGAAACATTACTTAATTTGCCAGTTTTTAAATTTAATTTATAAGTTTCAAGCTGATAATAAGTAGTTATGGGCATATCGTCTACGATTTTAGTTTCAGCAAAATCATATTTTTTTTCACTTGCAGGGTTTCTGTATTGTAAATACATACTATTGCCTACTCTAAATGAACTATATAGGTTATCGTTAACATTTATGTAAACATTTTCTTTAAGATTAAAATGGATATCATAAATATTCATCTCTAGTACGAACGAGCCATCGGTATTATTTTGAACAACACTGCTTTTTAATAGCATTGATGTGCCGTCCTTTAAAAAATACAATGTATCTTCAAGAGAACTAAGGTCTAACAACGAACTATTTATGCTGTTTCCAATATTATTGTTAAGTGTTTGGACTAATTCTCTATTTCCATTTTCCACTTTATATAGGTTATGATACTCATTGCCTTCTATATCTGTGACTTGCCACTCTTCATATTGATATATTCCATTTCTAACAAAAGATTGTTTAAATTCAGCGCTTGTTATGGCGATTTTCTTATCTACAAAGTCGTTAGAATCGTTTACTTTAACTCCGCTTCTTTTTAGTTTTAAGTCTAAATCTCTTTCCTTGATATATCCGTAATTTTGTGAACTATTTGCATCAAATCTAGTTATGTTTAATCTATCACCCTTATCATTGTAATAAGCAATTTCACCATTGTCGCCAATGCATTTAAATATGTGTTGTTCATTAATTAATCCTTCGGCATCAAGTACTTTGACGGCTTTAATATTTCCACTTGAATATTGTGAAGGAATAATTATTTGATTTTCAATATATGAAAACACGCCAAATTTATTATTGTTAGTATTTTCAGTTATAATGGTTGCATTTGAATAGAATGTGGTATTGCTTGTGTATCCTTGAGGTACTCCAACTACTTCCATTGATATGTGGTTGTTATAAACGAACTCGTTATTTGGTGTTAAATCAAACCTTTTCCAAGTTGCTATAATTATCCCGATTACTGTGCCAAGAAGAATTACCGATAAGCAAATGGATACTATAATTATTTTTTTCTTTTTAGTCATAACCGACCTCTTTGTTCTTTAGTTTTAGTAATTATAGTGTAGACTTTCTTGCTTAGATTGTCAAGTTATGATTAATAAATCTTTTAGTTGAGTTTTTGTGTGTGTTTGTATTTTAAAAATCACTATTTTTATACTCAATTATTGTTGTGCTCAATTACCATTGCAAATTAAATATCATTACGAATAACTAATATTTAAATAAGACAAGATAAAATATATTATTAATAAAAATATTATTAATAGTGTAAATTAGTTTTTTATTTTCGACAAGTTGTGTTAAAATAATACAGGAAGTTTATGTGTGCGAATATATGTTTTATCATAGTTCGCATTAAATTTAGACCAAACCACTAAGATAATAATTAACTTTCTAATTAAAAAAACTAAAGTTTTACAAAGGTGAATGAAAAATGAAAAAGGCAAAAACAATTATAGCAAGTTTAATCGTAATGTTAGCGAGTATTTTTGTTGGTGCGTGTTCCTGTGATGAGAGTAATGTTCCACAAGTATATGTAAAAGATATTGACATTAGATGCTTGACAGAATCAGAAAGTGTAAGTAGCGAATTAGATGCTAATAGCGGAATACTAAACGTCTATTGTCACGTAGACGATGTGTTCGCCATTGAATATAATCTAACTCCTTCAGATGCAACTGTAACTCAAGTTAATTGGGTGTTCTCTGATAAGGGATTAGTTTCGCCAAAAAATCCAAATGAATTTGCTCGTGCTAAATCAACAACAGAAATTGTTGAGTTTGTAGCCAAAGGAAGAAGTGCAGAAAGGTTTAAAACTACACTTACTTTTACTGCAAATATTGTTGGAAGCGGGAATGAAGCAATTAATAAAAAAGCATATTGCAATATTGTTGTCTATGAAAAAGTTTCTGAATTGCCAACCTTTGTAGAACCAACTAATTTAGATTTTGATAACTCAAATAATAGACTTACTTGGAATGCTGTTACTCAAGTTATAACCTCTAAGGGTATTATTTCTAATGCCAATTTAAGCAATGGTTATCCTGTGGGTCTTAGTGGATATGAGATTGTTAAAACCGACCTAGATTCTAATTTAACTACCATTGACACAGTAGCTCCTAATGTAACCGAGTATTCTAATTTCACAACAGGAGTTAACTATGATGTTAAAGTAAGGGCTTTGGGTGATGGAAATTATGCTAAGACGGGTGAATATACAGACGGCTTTAAATTCTACAAACTTAACGAGGCTTCTGAACTTTCAAATAATGATGGATTAATTTCCTTTAAAACACCTCTTAAGTCGTCTAATAATAAAATTTATTATCTTGGACTAGAAAATGACAATTATATTGAAAGGGCTACAACTGCCGACACTAAAATTGCAATTAGGTATTCGGCATTTAACTATACTGAGTCTAATTTATATAAAATTCAGGTAGTGTCTGAGCCTAGTGGGTATGACGAAGACAAAGGCTATGCCGAATTAGACGGAGTTAGATATTATCCTAGTACGCCAAGTACTTATTTAGTAATTGAAAAATTATCTTCTCCAGTAGTTACTTTGCAAGACATTAGAAGGGCAGTCACTATAGACGGCATAACTTTTACGGATATTGATGAAAACAATAATCCTCACGGCTCAACTATTATAACTTGGTCGTCTGATAATAACAATTCAACCTTCCATTATGAAATTAGTGGCGGGGATTTAACTTCTACTATAGTGGGTGAAACAACAGATTCTTATATAGAAATAAGTCAGTTGACTGCAGGTAAGTCTTATGAAATCAGAGTTGTTACTATGGGGAATGCGTCATCTACTATTACTAGCGAACCAACCATATTGACTTTTAATATTGTTGAACATTTGAGTAGTGACAATGTAACATTGGATAAGGATATAATTAATCATAGTTCTAGTATGATAACCGGTGGACTTGAATTATTCTTTGTTTATCAAGGTTCTAATGCAAGTACTAACTCTAAAAGAGTTGAATTATCATCTACCTCTAGTCAATCTGATTTTGATATCAGTAAAATTGGTTTAACCCCTGGAGATTATAAAGTTTATGGTAAAAGTATTTGTGAGATAAACGACACTACTAGAAATGCAGTTGTTTCGCCTACCCCATATACAGAACTTATGACAATTACCGTTGCAGATAAAGTTAGCGAGACTAAAATACTAAAAACGGGTGTGTTAACCTTTAATAAAATTCCAGATATTGAGACTTATAATGTAATAATTAATCAAAAAAATAGTAACTTTTCATTTGAGGTAAAGGCTTTTGCTCCTCTTGGAAATGGTGCAAGTGATGATGGTAATGTTCACTATTCTACCGAAGTAATTAATGCGGGTAGCATAAACAAATATACGGTAATTAAAATAGATATATATGATGTATTTAGATCTGTATTGAGAACATTAGACGAAGTTAAAAACTCAGCAAATCCAGCCGAGAAGTTGGAATCTTTATTATTGCAATACCTTAATAGTAATAATACTTTTACTTGTCAAGTTCAGGCAATGGGCTATACTGAAAGTGGTGTAAGTGTTGTAAGTTCTATGCCAACAAACGCAATAACTTTCTATAGGTCTGTGCCAGTAACATCAACAAGCCTTGATGATTATGTATTATCTTTCAATAAAGTGGATAATAGTATTAATCAGCAATATGTAATCTCACTTAAAGTTATTGCTGATGATGAAAAGACTTATACTTTCACTCACTCGGGAATATGGGGAACCGATGATGTTACGGGTAAAATAAAAACAGATTTAACAAAAGATGAAGTAACTAGTGAAGGTAAAACTTTAGCCGAACTTATTAATCCTGCCGGAGAAAATTGGCTAATAATAACCGCTATTGGATATGATGGAAACGAAAACTCAGATGCTGTATTAAATGCAGTACCTTGTGAGGTGGTATTTGGTGTTACTAATCAACCTACCGACCTTGCTTTAGACCAAAGCGGAATGCTTACTTGGAAAACCACAACATCAAGAAGTACTATTGCGGGTTATAAATACACAATTAAATTCTATAAAGTAACTATTAACGAGTCCGAACAACTTTTTGTAGAACTTACTCAAGACCAAATGAAAGTTCCTGCTAATGTATTGTCTGATACGGGTACAAAAGTTACATTACAAGCAAGTGTTGGAGAAATCCTTGCTAAATATCCAGACGAAATTATAGCAATAACCGTTGAGGAAAATAATTCAGGAAAATATACAGGCTATACAAGTGATTATTTCTATGCAACTAGAATTTCTGCTCCAGTTCCTGAGTATGATACTCAAGAAAACAATCACTTAATTGTTTGGGACGAAATCAATAATGCTAGTTATTATAATGTGTCCGTGACTAAAGATGGAGACGATGAGTTTTCATATGTAAAGACAGGGCTTTCAACCACAAATTTTTCAATCACTGATAGATTTAGCGACGACACACCTTGGACTGAGGGTGTTTATACAATTTCTATCGTTGCTAGTGATGAGTTTACTGGTGTGTCAACCGCTCTAAATCCATATGTGCTTTCTAGTGTTGCTGGAACAAAAGTGGTTTACATTGTAAGTGGCAGTCTAAATGTTTCAGTTTCTGGAGATAATATTTCTTGGGATAATATTTGCTATGGAACTAACAATAAGGCAACTTATGTGGTTTCTTATACCAATAGTGAAAATGCAACTGATACAATTAACGACCAAGAGGCTCTAGTTTATAACGATGACAATTCTAAAATTTCACTTGATGTTTCTTCCTATCTTACTGCAGGTACTAATAAAGTAACAGTTACTCCTACAATAGAATTTGCAAGTACTGGATATATAATTATCAATACACCTAAAGAAAACTCGGTTGTTAGATGCGATACGGCTCACGACTTAAGCGCTATTGGTGGAAACCTAACCTTTAAAGTTTATGGTGTTACCGATGCTGAAAATGATGTAACTATTGAGTTGTATCAAGGTGGCAATGTTGTTCCTTCTGATCAATATACCTCATTAACACCTGTATTTGTTGATGATGAATTAAACCCATATGTTTTGTATACTTATGTGTTAGATAAATTTGACGAGGGTGCTTTAACATTTAGCATTAAAATTAAATCTGAAGGGAAATTGGATAGTGTTTTAAGTGAACCTTTTGAAGGCGTTAAGATTGCATCGGTTTCCGATTTAGATATTACACTAATAGATGGCAAAGACGGAAGATGGTTTGCTTGGTCGTCTCAACTGGGAATTAGTTATTATGAATTATCTTATAAACACGTAGATGATGAAAATTATATCACAACCAAACTTCAAGTAGAAGCACTTGAGGGTGGCGGATATAGGGCTTTGATACTTAAAGAAGACACTACTAACGAATATATTGAAGATATCGAAAAAACAACATTCTATTATGAAGATGGCAAATTTTTCTATAGATTTGATGAGACATTAATTGTTGGAGACAAAACGGGAGATTTCAATATTGCCATTCGTCCATTGACTGAGGTTGACGGATATTTTAACGGCAGTATCTCTGCTCCAGTAGTTGTTACTAAATTAAATAATAATACTCAAATTACAACTTCTCAAGACAATTCCAGTGGAGTAATATATGTTTCCGATTATGAGGCTGATGGAAGTGCTACTCCTGAAAGTTATATTTTAACTATCTATAAATTGGAAACTAAAATAGTTACAGATGGAGAAGTTGAGAAAACCGAATTGGTTAGAGCAACCGATGAAGATGGCAACGAAATTAAATATGAAATAAATGAAACATATTTAATCAAAGAAGAATCTAATAATATTTCTCCTATTGACTTAAATGTTATAGGTTTCTTAGATGCGGGAGAATATGAAGTAGAATTAACCTATTTAGGTGATGGCCATAAGATTTTAGATAGCCAGACAATTAGTACTTATCTTACTAAACTTAATATCACAGCACCTTCTACTGCAAACGGACAAATTGTCTGGGACAGTGTTGACAATGTTTCTGAATACTTATTAGAAATATCCGATGGAACAAATAGTAATGTTTATAATGTTTCTAGTACAAATGCACTAGTAACTTTTGAAGATAATGGAGAATTTCAAGCAGGACAACTATACACAATTAGAACTATGGCAGTAGCCGAGGGCAAACTAAATAGTAGTTGGTCTGCTCCACTGTCCGTTAAGAAACTTTATGCTCCTACCGAAGTTGTTATAAGCAGAAGTACCGAGCAGTTTACAGTTAAACAAGAAGTAACTTCTATTGACCCGGATAGTGGCGATACTATTACTACTTGGCAAGATTTTGTTATACTAACGGGTACGCCTATAATTTCTTGGTCAAGCAGTAATGTAACTAATCAATCACTTTCTTATCAATTAATATATGGAAATCAACTTTCAGTTAATATTGACTCACCAACCAATCTAAGATTTGCCCTTACAAGTAATTTACCTATCGGTGAGTATGCATTACAAATTAGAGCAATAGGCAATAGTTCTACAGGCTCTAGTACTATAGGACTGTTAACTAGTGATTACTCAACTGGAGTTAATGTTAAGTATATTCAAGATGTAGATTCTCCAGTTGTTAATAAGGGTGTTATTACTTGGAACGATGTACAGGGTGCATTCTCATATAAAGTAACTGCTTACAAAAGAAACGATTATATTATAGATGGTAATAATGCAGAAATTCAATTCTCTACATATACATCAACTAATTCGATTAACTTTGCTAAATTCTCACTTGCCAATTTAGATTTATATTATGGAAACTATACTTTTGTAATTAATGCTATTACAGAACCAACAGAAACAATAATAAGCACAGATGCTGATACCGATTTAACCAATGTTGTTTCGTTATTTAAACCAAATGTTCTTGAGGATTTTAAGGTTAAGAATGGTATGCTTAACTGGAAAGTTGCTGTTACAGAAATACAAGATTTTGTAAACGCACAAGAAAATTTAAAAATTGAAAGTGACACCCCAGCATTAGATATCATTAAATATGTAATTAATAAAATTAATAACAATTTAGGTGATAATAAGGATCTTGAAAAACAAATAACTCATTTATTACAAGTTAGACTTAACATTAATGGTGTTGACATTATAGATACCCCATCATCTGCTAGAGTAATTAAAGTAATTAATGACAATGAAGTGGAAATAAGTTCTGAAAGTGAATATTTACAAGGACATTACATTGAGTATAGTTATAATGTAGCCATTGACCCTCTAAAGGATTCATCTCAAGATGAGAATACTGAAGACAATGAAACTGAAGAAGGCACCGAAGAGGACGCTAATGAAAGTCAGTCGGTAAGTGGTCAAAGTCTTAAATCTACTAATACAGCAGGAATAGAGTATGTTGCGGGCAGATATACAATTAAAGTATCTGCTGTTGGAAATGAAGATGCAGATGCCCCAGTTGTTAATAGTGGATATACTAATACAATTACAGCCTTTAAACCAACAACACCTAAGACTTGGTCATCAAGTGGTAGTGATATCGATTATGGCAAAGT
Organism: Christensenellales bacterium; assembly: GCA_051886095.1. Lineage (GTDB taxonomy): Bacteria > Bacillota > Clostridia > Christensenellales > UBA1242 > UBA11490. Next base: position 8,633 of record JBJEXU010000006.1, read on the forward strand.
CCAATGGGGATTAAGCACCACTCCAGATACGACACTAACTAACTTTGTATACTATACAGAATATAAGATTACTGCAGTGCCTATTGATGGAGAGGGGATTGCTTATACCAATATATCAGTCAATGATACTCTTGATATAGATACAGGAAATAATTCTAATTTACAAAACAATTATCAATACTATAGATACTTGAAAGATGATTTATTTGTACCTATCTCAGATAGTGCAACTGGTACAAATATATTAAATTACAATACATATTATAGACTACTTATAAGCACCATAGGTACTCAAGATAGTTCTAAATTAAACGATGACGAAATTATTTATTTAAATAGTAATGCTTGCGTTGTTGGTGCATACGCTAATATCCTTAATACATCTGCTAATATTAAGATTCAAGAAAGCAAAGTTACTTGGAATACAAGTTATGGCTCAACCAGTACTAGACTTTATGTCTATGGACCATTTGATAATTTAAATAGTGCTGGCACTGCTCGTAATGCTAATTGGGTAAGCGATAAAACTAGCAACCTTATTCTTGAATATATTGATATAATTTATTCGGGAGATATTTCTAAATTATCAGAAAAGGGACTTACCGACACACAAATTGCTGATGTATTAGCAAACTATTCAAATATGTTAACTGTTATTGATTTTGCAGAAGTTAATGGTGCTAGAATTAATGAATATACTCTTACTGATGCAATATATAATAACGAGTACTTTAGAGCGGGCGGATATATATTAAAGTTCCAAGAAATAGGCGACAACAAAGGCATTATTGATAGTGAAATATCTATAAATTATCCAGTTGAGAAATTGGGCACTCCAAAAATGCAAACTGCTGGTTGGGTTGGAACAACAGATAGTAGTGTTTATGTATGGAATCCTGCTACAGATATGTGGAATACTAAGACATATGATAGTAATCTACCTAACCAAAAAGTCGGCACATTTGTATGGAATCCAGTTGTCGGCGCTAATGCTTATAGAGTAGATTTATATAGATTACAAGACGGTCAAATAAATGCCGAACTTCTAACAACTGCTTATACTAGAGAAACTAGATACGAGTTAGAAAGTGGTGAAGTATATAATGCTAATGGCTATAAATATTTTGTAAGACTTACTGCATTGAGAACCGATAATGATAACATAACGCAATTACTAGATAACTTCTTTAGTGGAGACCATATTGATACAACATCGCATTATAGACTTGCAATTCCTAGTGACTTAACCATTTATGGAGATGGTACTATTGAATGGAATGGACACATTGAATATGAAAACATTGGTGCTTATAGAATACAGTTTAATTATGGAATGAACGAGACCGAAACTAAAGATGTAATGGGACTTTCTAGTAAGGTTCCAGAGATTGACCTAGGTGAAGGCGGTCAGAACGGAACAATCGCCATTGCAGTAAAGGCAGTAGCCGAGAGTGGTGGCGGAGAATATGCTTATCTAAATAGTAGTTATTGTGTTCCAGTTGAAGTCACAAGACTTGCAGACCCAGTAGTAAGATTGGAAAACGGCGTATTTAATTGGGGAACGGGTAGTGACCCACTTACTGCAAGCGAACTTATTATTGACACTAATGATACTGAAATTATTTCCCAACAGAGTGCAGTAACAAGTTATCCATACTTTACAGATATTACTAGTTATAATAGTACTTACTCTGCTTCTTCAGACAATACAAAATATTCTATAGGTAGTCATACATTTAAAGTTAGGTTCCAAGGTACAGGCGGAACTGCAGGTATTGCAATGACCGGTGATGAAGATTTCTATATTGCATCTAATGAGAAAGTTCTAACTGCTACTAAACTTGCCACCCCAGTTATAGAAAATGTTACATTAAACCTTGCTGAAACTAGCGAAAATATGGTAAAATGGCTTCCAATTACTAACGCATTAGGTTATAGAGTAAGAATATTCTATTCTAATCAAACAACTAATTATACTAGCATTGATATTTCTACAGATGAATTAGTTGATATTTTAAATAATGTTTCAACTTCAGAATACTTTGTTGTTGAAGGAACTGGTGAAATTTCTAGCATTTATTTCAAACTAAATTCACTTATTGAGATGTCCGGCTTAATTCAATCGGGCGGAGTAATGTACATTTATGTTCAAGCATTAGGCTCTGGAATTAATGAAAGTGCATATCCAGAATTTAATGTAGGTGGAAATCAAACCAATACATTATATCTATCTAGTAGCTATTCTGACTTTACTACAGTAGGTGTTCCACCAATGCCAACTAATTTAAATTACAATTCAGAAAAAGGTTTAGTAACTTGGGAAGTTGATAGTCCAAATGCCTTTGGAATTAAACTTGGCACTAGTTATGTTGTATATAATGTAAGTCAGCAAGAGTTAAATACATATTGGAAAGCAACCGCTAATACTTTATGTGTAAAAGGTGGTTCTGTTACAGACAATACTCCAACATATAAGCCTTATGAAGAATTGATTAGCAGAACAGTAGTTTATACATATAATACTACAGAAAATACTTATACGCTTGAAGTCTCCGATATACTTTATCTACCAACAGAACAAGTGACTGATGAATATGGCGAGCCAATAGGATTTAAAACTCCAACTAGTTATAAATTAACTACAATTGCATCTAAATACTTATTTAGCGTTACAGCAATCTCATTTGCTAATGACGAAGAAGAAAGTGAGTTTGCTTCTAATACTAATACATTTGGTGGTAATTATACATTTGATAGATTTGGTAAAGGAGATGGTAGTCAGCTTTATCCTTATACAATCAATGATTATACAGAATTTGCTAGAATTAGATTATTTACAGATAGACACTTTGTACTAACTAATGATATTAATCTTTATGATAGTAGCACAGACAAACAAGACAAATGGACAACTATTGCAGAAGACTTTACGGGTTCGATTAATGGAGACAATCACACAATCAGTAATTTTGAGGCAACACCAATTTCTTCAGAAAATACTGCTATGATTGCATTGTTTGTTACTAATAAAGGTACAATATCTAATCTAAATATGTCAGTTAAATTAGAAGACGATGATCCTCATACGGGATTAAAAGTTGCTTCGATTGCAATATATAATTTGGGTACCATAGACAATGTGGATATTACAGGTTCAATGGAAATAACAGCAAGGAATATTTCAAATACAGATATTGGTACTTCGGTTGGTGGCTTAGTAGTTGAAAACTCTGGAACTATCAGCAATTCTAGTGTAAACGCAACGATTATTGCATTAGATGATAGTTCGGCTACGGTTTATGCAGGCGGAATTGCAAGGAGCAATAAAGGAACAATTAAAAATACTAATTTCGCTGGCTCTATTAGGTCTAACTATGTAGGCGGAATAGTGGCAAGTAACTATGGCAATATTGATAGATGTTATGTAGATAATGCCGTTATTTATGTTACCGACGAAGCAACTACCGAAAGTTATCGTAAAGGTGCTACAGCAGGCGGAATTGCTGGAGAAATTAAAGTCTTAGGTAGCGGTACTGCAAGTATTACCAACTCTTACAGCAAGGCATATATTTATGCATCAAAAGGCACATCAAGTTCAGTAGCAATGATTATAGGAGGACTTATTGGCTCGTTAAATGACAATGCTAATATTACAATCAGCAATAACTATGTGGTTTCAAGATTAGCAGTTGAAAGTGGCAAAACAATATCTGCAGATAGTTTATTTGTTTATGATATGATTGAGAAAACAACAAGTAATAATTCTACTGTAAAGGATAACTATTATATTGTAGAAACTCTTGAAAATTCACTTACAATTAGTTCATCATCAAGAAATGATACTGCAGTTATTATGAAAGATAGTTTGGAGACATTAAAGACTGCCCTTGCAACTTTAAGAGACGATAATAATAATCTTGTTTATAATACAGATACTGAATATCCTACTTTAAAAGTGATATCACAATAAAATAAACTAATTGTTAAAAACCAAGGGAATAAAAATTCCCTTGGAATTTAACATATTAATTTCTATTAAATAATAATTTTATAAAAAAATAATAAACAAATTAATTTTTAAATTAAAAAAACTTAATCAATAAAATAAAGATAAAAAACTATTGGAGAAAAAATAAAATGTGGCTTTTTGTATTGATAGTGCTATATTATTGTTTTAAATAAAATGGGAAAACATAAAGACACATTAAAATGTAAAAGGGTAATTTATGAGATTTTACAGACTAGAAAAGACTAATTACTTTAAGATTTGGGCGTGTGCAATTTTCAAAGCCATAGCACTTGCATTGATTGCAACTGTTGCAATTATGTTAATTGCAGGTTATAAATTTATGATTGTGTCGTCTGGTTCTATGGAGCCTACATTGCCAGTAGGTAGTTTGGTAATTGTAACCCCTTGCGAATACGAAGACCTTGAGTATGGCGATATTGTAACAATGGATGCGGGCGGAATTAATTTAACCCACAGAATTGTAGGTAAGTACAATGCAAGCAATCCTAATTCCTATTTAGTGCCTGGTGATGAGGGATATGAAGAGGAATATTATTGGGTAACCAAAGGTGATAATAGTGATACTTTAGATGGTAAATTAACCAAAAATATTGTGGGCAAAGTCTATGATAGCCACGCATTTAGTTGGGTGGGACTGATTGTAAGATATGTTAGAGCAAATTATACAATGTTAATAGTTTTGCTTATAATTCTTGCGGTATTTATATCAGTGCTTGAATGGCTAAAAAATAAGATGACGCCTGACGATATTGAATGTTACGACTTAGAAGAAGAGGAATAGAATGGAATTAACAAGAAGACAAGATAGATATAGGAAATCTTTTATTATAGTACTAATTGTTGTACTATTGTCTTCTTGCATTTTCATTGGCTCTGTCCTTGCTTGGTTGCAACAGAATACAACAAGGGAAAGTATAGACACAATTACTTTAGGAGAAGTCGATTTTGAAATTTATAATGGTACAACTAAGATTAGTTCTATTAAGAGTACGGCCAGTGGTGTAACTACCATAGGGGCAACTCAAGAACTAGAAGTTTCAGGGACTTCAACTATAAGAACGGTAAATTTATCAATTAGAAATACCGGAACTATTGATGCTATAATGCGCGTAACTTTGTCTATATATTTTAAAGACAATTATAATAACAAAGTCGCTTTAGTTCTAAAAGACATTCCTAGCGCTGATACTGAAATCGCAATTCAGAATGATGGCTGGGTCAATGACTTTAAAGACGATGTTACTAGTGGATATACATATTATAATAATGTAATCAACCCATATACAATTAGAAGAGTAATTAATAATGAAGACGGAACTCAAACCATTACTAGTCAAGATGTAACAGCCAACGCAGTTTCAGTTTTAACTCAGTTATTGTTACCAAATTCTATGTCAACTACTAAATATTACATAACTCTTACAGTTGAAGGGGTTGCATACAAAGGAAATATATATCAAGAACTTGCAGATAAAGATGCGGGTAATTCCTATCAAATTCCAGTTGAGGCTTATCCATTCGGATTGCCAGAGAGTTTACCTGCAACTTGGACTGCTTGGCAATAATTTACTATTTTAAGAATTTATAAAGGAGTAATTATGAAGATAAAACAAAACAACAAAAGTTTTAAAATATACCAAATAATTGGTATAGTTGTTTTGTGCTTATCTCTAATTATGATTAGTTACAGAGTGACAACTGCTTGGTTTATGGACGAAAGTGTAACCTCTAATGGAGAACCAAACATAAGTATAATTGGCACTATAGATTTAGATGTTACTACTAACTTTGATTTTTATAATCTTGCACTTGCTCCCGATACAATTTACACTACCGACCAAGACGGGGCGGATATTGGAACATACCTAAAAACTAGTACTAATAACGATATAAGAGAGGTGTATGTTCGCATAAAATATACAAAAACCCGAAACGATAGTACTTTAGGTGCAGAAGTTGATTGCCCAGAACTAACCTTATACTTTGATGGAAATTTAACTACAGCCACTACTTATTCAATGGCTGTCAATAATATGTGGGTGTATAATTCGACTGACGGATATTACTATTACTTGGGTTCTATTGGTTCTATAAACACTCAATTCAACGCTGGCTATGCTACAGATAATACTTTCAATAATGCTAAGGCAAGTTCTCAGGTATATATCAAATTAGAAGTCGAAGCAATCCAGCGCCCTTATGGTGCGTATAAAGCGGTGTGGGATACAGCTCCTACAATTTTCAACGAATTTGCATTAGCAGATAGCGGTGTTTAAAAGGATAAAACTTAAGGAGAAAAATATGGCAGTTCAAAATCTAAAGAGGAAAATTCAGTTACAGAATATGATAATTCTAGCACTTGCTATAGTTATCATTGTTCTTGTTGCAGTATCTTCTACCGCCGCTTGGTATATTAGAACTAAGTCGGACTCGGCAGATATTATACTTTCTAACCCAGTAAATATATATATTGCCGAATTTGACGATAATGGTAAGTATACACTAGTTACTGACATTCTAGAGCCTTATAGAAATAGAATTTATCCTGGTGATAGAATAAAATTAAATTTAGGTATGCAAATTGGTACCGAAGACGAGAAGAGTAGTTCGGCATATGTAAGAGTTAAACTTAGTATGGCATTTTCCAAAATTAGTGACGACCCTAACGAACCAATTATAACTCTTGAAGATATGGCAAATCAGAAATTAATAGAATATGAGAAAGAGCCTAACACAAATAATTGGGAATTAGTGGATTTTAATGAATATTCACAAGTGCCTGAAGGCGAAGAGTATGTACCAGATTATTGGTATGTTTTCAAAACCACCGAAGCGGGTGGAGATGTTGCAAGAGTAGCACAAAATCTAGAACAAATAGAATTTCTTAACGGATATATTAAATTAAGCAAAACTGAGATTACTAATAAATATGCTAATTGCAAATTTCATATAAATTATACAGTTGAGGCTATACAGATTGTTAATGTTCCCGACCCACTTAAATTTAGGGGATATGGCCCTTGGTGGAATTTTGCATATGGTGACATTGAGGATACTGGTTCTATTTAATATATTAAGTTATATTTAATATTAATATATAAACTTATATTTAATAATTTAAATATAATTATGTAGTTATAAGTTCTGGTACAAATATAAGTTTGACTAACGACTTTAAAATAATAAAATAAATACAAAGGAGGTTAATGTTGTGTTAGAAGAAGAAAATAATCATAATAATAAGTCTGAACCTAATAAAATAATTGATGTTACTAAGCCACAACAAACTCCTGGTGGTATTGATACTAGCAAGGTAAGTGATTATACCTTGCAGGAACAACAATCTTTAGAGAGACTTAAAAATAAAGTTGGAAAAGTCAAACAAAGAGACAATAGAGGTTCAAATTTTAAAACTATAGTGGCAATAATATTAGCAATTATACTTATATTAATAGCAATATTATTCGTAATATTTATAAGTAGGAAAGAGACGCCCCAAGAAGAAAAATATGATATGCGACTTAGTATGCAGATAGAAAATAAATCTGCGCTGTCAATTATTACCGAAGCGGGGCAAGAACAATTAAGAGAAATAAATCCCGGGGATAAAATTGCTCTGAGAGCAAGTGTTCGTAATTCTTTTGATATAGGTGGAGATGTAATTGAGGAAGGTTCAACTCCTCCTTCTATCTATATTAGATTTAAGTTAGTATTAATTTTAGATTATAAAGAAAGATACGATATAATGATACCCACTATGTCAAATAGATGGCTAAAATATAATGCAGAAATTGAGAATTCATTGCCTAATGGCACTTTTGAAGATGACCACTATTATTATTATTTAGGAAGCCTTGCTTTTATGGAACCTGAAGAATTATTTTCAGAGATTGAATTTAGCGGAGATGCCATAACCTGTGATGATGGCGGGAAGTATGGTCAGATACAAGTTCAAGTTGAAGCAATCGAGGCAAATATAGGTAATATTGTGTCTAAAGCAATTTGGTCAACTGCTCCACAAGAATGGGTTAATAAAATGGTAGATATGTGGACAGGAAACGGGGCATAGTTTGAACTTTAAAGGATATAAAAATGAAAAGAACAAGAGTATTAAATAAAATTTTATTTGGTTTTGTGGTTTTAATAATGTGTTTAAGTCCGATTTTATCGGGCTGTGCCTTTTCTTTGTCTTGCTCTGTTGCCAAATTAGATACGCCACAAATAGTACTTCATAATAGTTCTCAATGCATTACTTGGGACGAAATTGAAGATGCCAAAGAATATGAGGTTTATTGCAACGACCAATTAATAGATA
>JBJEXU010000007.1:0-4497 GCA_051886095.1 Christensenellales bacterium
CGGCAAATACATTAGCAATTCCTTGACCCGGAGCCACAGCAACTAAGCCAATTTCTTTCAAATTCTGTTCTCTTGCAGTTTGAGCACGCTTAAGTTCCCTATTCTGCTCAACCATATTCTCAATTTTAATATTGATAATTTCACCAAGTTCTAGAGCAGAACCTAGGGCAAGATTAGGCTGATTAGTATGTACGTGACACTTAACAAGTTCCAAATCACCAAAGCAAACTACACTATCGCCAATTTGAGTAAGTCCCTCTCTAAATTTCTCAATATCACTCTCGGTAGTTTTCTTCTTCATATGAGTAATCATAAACTCGGTACAATATGCAAATTCTATGTCTGCTAGATTATCTAGATTTACATAAAAATCATTATTGTTCATTGTCTGGGTACTAATTAATTGGTCAATATTAATATCAAAGTCTTCCTCTCCAAGGATAACTTTCTCCATACCCTTAAAGATAATTATAAGACCTCTACCACCTGCATCAACAACTCCTGCTTTCTTTAGAACTGGTAACATTTCTGGAGTTTGTTGAAGGATTGCTTCACCATCATTTAGTATAGCCTCAAAAAATGGCTCAAAATTGTTAAATTTTTTACAATTCCTTTGCGCTGACTCAGCAATAACTCTTATAACTGTAAGAATTGTACCCTCTTTAGGTGCGGCAACTGCCTTATATGCAATAGCAGAACCTTCTGCAAGTGCTTTAGCAAATAATTTAGTAGTAATCTCTTTCTCACAGGTTGCAACTACATTACATATGCCTTTAAGTATCTGAGAAAGAATAACGCCCGAGTTTCCTCTAGCACCTCTTAAAGCACCTGTTATAACTGCTCTTGAAAGACTAGCAAAGTCGTTTTCAAGACATAAATTTAATTCTTTAACAACATTATTATATGTAAGACTCATATTTGTTCCTGTATCACCATCAGGTACTGGGAATACATTTAAAGAGTCAACAAAACTTTTATTATCGTCCAAAATCTTAGCACTAGCAATAATCATCTTTCTAAACATAGTGCTATTAATTGTTTTCTGCATATCTATATCCTTTTCAAAGAGTTATACTCTAACTCCTACTACATTTATATTTACACTGTCAACAATCATACCTGTAAATTGTTCAACACCATATTTAACAGTACTCTTAAGATTATCTGTGACTGTGCCAATAGATACACCATATTTTAAAATTGCATTTAAATCTATATATATTCTATTGCCAACGGTTATAATCTTAATACCTCTAGTAAGGATATTTTTAGACTTAACAGAGCCTTGGCCGACAAGGTCAATAACGCCATAACATTCTCTAGCAATATGTCCTGTAGCACACGCTATAGCTTCATCATCTATTGTAATATTGCCATAAGCATTGCTAGTTTTAACAGCCATAATACACTCCTTACTAAAATAATCAATAATTGTTGATTATAATGCAATATTATCTAAAGTTAATGATTGCATTACAATAAGATTTTACAATAACTAAACATATTTGGCAAGGGATTTTTTAAAATTAATACAATAACTTTTTGATAAAGTTTCAAAAAAGTCTTGCCAATGCAGAAATAATTTGTTATAATCTCTTTGTTAAAATAAGATTAAATTCATTAACTTACACATTACAACATAAGTAGTGTATGAAAAAATTAACTAAAAATTACCTTGGGGGTGAATTTTACAATGGCAAAAGAATGTTTTATATGTAGTAAGAAAAAAGTGGCTGGAAACCAAGTAAGTCACTCTCATATCGCTACAAGAAGAACTTGGGGTGCAAACCTTCAGAAGAAGTCAATCGAAGTTGATGGCAAAATTCAGAATGAATACATTTGCACAAGATGTTTAAAGACTTTAAAAAATAACGAGAAATAATCTCGTTATTTTTTCTTTTCTAGTTGTCTATTTTAAGTTCAGATAATCTTATTATATTATTTAACTTTCCATTAAACGAATATCCTAGAACTGCCTTATCGCAGTTCTTTTTTAGATCATTAAACTGGTTTTCATTAATCGCAAGAAAAACATTATGCCCTTGACTAATAAGCATATTAGATAATTTAAAGTCTTTATTAAATTCAGGACTTGAATAGTCTACTAATATAACGATTTTCATTTGTTTTTATGTATTTTTTTATTTGGAATAGTCTTTTCTAAATATTAATTTCAAAATAGCACCTATAAAGCCCGGCACTTTAAAACAATAAATTCGCATACACACCTCATTTGCCTAAAAGTTTATTATAATATATGCTTTTTTATTGTTTTTAGTTCAATTTTAATAACTATTTATAATTTAATATTTTGATTTATTATAATATTATTTTTTTCATATATAATTAATTTTATATTTAATTAACTATAATGCTTGTCTATCATATTAAGCAAGGCTTTCCTATTTTTATTGCTATAGAACCCCTTACCCATTACTAAAAATTCAGCACCTGCATTGATTATTTTAGCATAATTACTTTCATTAATGCCACCATCAACCTCAATTATAACCCTTCTATCTCCACACAAAAGTTTAATATCCTTAATCTTTTGAATAGAACTTTCTATAAATTCTTGACCGCCTTTACCCGGCTCGACCGACATAACCAAAACCAAATCAAGATAGTCTAATAGTTCAAATAAGGCTGATACAGGCGTTTTAGGTTTAATAGATATTCCAAACAATATATCCTTAGACCTAACAAGTTTAGATAATTTCTTAATCTGCCTTATATTTTTAAATGCCTCATAATGAACCGTAATAATATTAGGTTTAATACTTAGATAAGGTTTTATCTTTTTTAATGGATTGTTTATCATTAGATGAACATCAAGTAAAATATTAGTATTATTTCTAATTTTCTCTAACATATCAAAAGATAAAGCCTTATTCTCGACAAATTCTCCGTCCATAACATCACAATGCAGATATTCCACACCCATATCCATTAATTCTTTAGCATAGTTTATAAGTTTCTCTTCATCATTGACTAGAACAAGTGAACTTGGTAATACTTTAATCATATTTTCTCTCCCAACTTTGCTTTAATTTAGTATAAATATCACAATATCTTAAATATCTTTGCTTATTAATTAACCCATCACTAACCGCTTTAGTTATAATACAATCTTTACCTTCTTTAATGTGAGAACAATTAAGATATTTGCATTTGTCTAAATAGTGATTAAATTCAGGGTAATATAAAGGTAAATCCTTGTATTCAAAATTTAGTAATTCAAGACTACTAAATCCCGGAGTGTCGGCTATCATTATATTCTCATAAATATATAACTCATTGGCTCTAGTTGTATGTTTACCTCTTTCAATCTTTCTACTTAGCCCTTGCGTTTCAAGGTTAATATTAGGAATTAAGGCATTAAGTAAAGAACTTTTACCTACTGCAGATTGTCCACAAAGTGCCGATAAAGAACCTTTTAATTGCTCTTTTAGAGGTTCAAGACCAATTTTATTATTAGCACTTATAACAAATACTTGGTTAAAATAATATTCAGACTTAATTTCATCAATAAATGATTGTTCTGCTATATCACTTTTATTAATTACTATTATAGGCTCAATATTATTAAGCATACAATAAATAATTAATTTATCTACTAAAATTAAGTCTGGCTCCGGCTTAGGAGCAATTACTATTAACAATTTATCTATATTGGCCAGAGGCGGTCTTGGAATACTATTCTTTCTTTGACCAACTTTAGTTATTATATATTTGCATTTATCATAAAGATTTGGCTCAATCTCGACATTATCTCCTACTAAAATCCTTAACTTTTTAGCAGTTTTTCTAACACTACAAGTATATACATCTTTGTTTTCAAGAACTGTGTATATACCACCTAATACTTTAATTACAGTACCTATAATTTTATCCCCTATCTAATTTTATTTGATTTAGACTTATTAGCAATTTTTTGATTTCTATTACTTGTTCTTTTATTTCCTGCGATTTTAATTGGACCATCTAATTTAGTGTGAGCAGTTTCCTTAGATTTAACTAAATGTGAAACATCTTTGACCTTATTTCTAGTATTTTTATTAGGTAAAGGCTTAATGCTAGGATTAACTTTATTTACCACCTTCTCGCCTTGAAGTTCCTTATTCCTAAGTTGTCCGCAAGCACCCTCGATATCATCTCCTAGTGTTCTTCGCATAGTAGCAGACACTCCAAATCTATTAAGGTTATCTAGGAATTTCTTACAACTATCCACAGTTGGTGCTTTAAGTTCTCTACCATCTACCTCATTTAACTTAATTAAATTGACGTGACAAGGTAGCCCCTTTAGTACTTCTGACAATTCTTTAGCACATTTTATACTATTATTTACTCCCTCAATAAGTGTATATTCAATAATTATTCTTCTATTAGTCATAGTATGATAATATTTTAGCGAGTCTATTATCTCTTTAATAGAATATCTCCTTGCTATAGGCATAATTGTTCGCCTTATTCTATCATTAGAAGCGTGTAAAGATA
>JBJEXU010000008.1:0-4430 GCA_051886095.1 Christensenellales bacterium
AACAGTTGAATATGTTATTGTATTTCCACCAGAGGCCAAGTCGTAATTAACTGTAACTTCGCCACAAGCGGTTAAAAATACTACAACTAACATAACAACTATTAACATAGAAAAAGTTTTAATTTTTTTCATATCTCACGCTTTTTTAGTTTCTTTCATTATAGTTTCAATACACCAACAAATTACATAAAATAAAATATCTATAACTACAATAGTTGAGCCTATTGGCGTTCCCCACAGAATGGAAATTAGAATACCAAGTACTGAATTAACTACACTAACAATACTTGCAAATATTATAACCATTTTATAACTCTTAAACAAACGAATTGCACTAAGTGCTGGGAAAACAATTAAGGCAGATATTAGAAGCGAACCAACAAGTTTCATAGCAAGGACTATAATTATTCCTACAATAATAGCAAGAATATCATTGTAATAATTAGTTTTAATTCCCGTTGCTTTTGAAAAAGTTTCATCAAAAGTAACAGCAAAAATTCTATTATGGAAGAATATGCAATAAATAAGTACAATAATAGTCAAAGCAACACTTAGCCATACATCAAGGGTACTTAAAGTTAAAATTGATGTTGCACCAAAAAGCGAACTACATACATCTCCCGAGATATTGGTCGAAGTAGAAAATAAATTAACAATCATATATCCTATTGCTAATGCTCCGACTGACAACATTGCTATAGCACTATCATTCTTAACCTTGCCTTTATTAGTCATTCTAATAAGTAAGATTGCAATTAAAATAGTTATTGGTAGCATAAAATAAATATCAGCAATTCCTACGACTGTGGCAATAGTTGTAGCACCAAAAGCCACATGAGATAATCCATCTCCAATCATCGAATATCTCTTAAGGACAAGAATTACACCCAATATACCACAACATAGAGATATAAGCACTCCGACTATAAGAGCATAAATAACAAAGTCGAATTGTAGATAATATCCCAATTTTTCAAATATGTTCATTAGTCTTCTTCTCCTTTAAGGTTATTGAGTTTAGCATATTCGGTCTTGAGAAAATCTTCTTTGCTACCTGCAAATTTTTGAGTTTCTCTAAGATACACAATATGAGTTACATCGTCTATAACTTCTTTTATATTGTGAGAAACCATTATAATAGTAATACCCTTTTCGTTAAGAGAGGTTAGAAGTTCATATAATTTTTTCCTTGACCTAATATCTAATGCGTTAGTAGGCTCATCTAGAAAAAGAAGTTCATCTGTTGCGCATAAGGACCTAGCAAGTAAAACTTTTTGTTGTTGTCCTCCCGACAAATCTTTATAACTTTTATTACTCAAGTCCTGAATACCTAAATATTTCATAATATCTAATGCTTTAGTTTTGTCTGCTTTAGTATAAAATGGTCGCCACCACTTTTTTCGACTTAAAAGTCCTGAAAAAACCACTTCGCTTACAATAGCAGGAAAATCCTTCTGTGCATCAGTTTGCTGAGGCAAGTAGCCTATACAAGATTTATTAAAGTCTTTATCAAAAATAACCTTACCACTAATAGGCTTTATAAGTCCAAGGATAGTCTTAAGCAAAGTACTTTTACCGCTACCGTTTTCACCAACTAGAACTACATATTGTCCCTTTTCAATAGAAAAACTTATGTCTTTGCATACACATTTTTCTCCATAGCCAATATTAAGTTTTTTACATTCAAAAATTTTCATAATTAATTAAGCGCCTTTTTTAAAACTTCTAAATTTGCAGTCATTATTTGAAGATATGAATTATTCTGCAAAGCATTTCGGGTTATAGACTGACAAGAATTAATGATTAATACTTGAAGACCTGCTTTACAACTACTGCTGGACATACAACTCCTAGCAACTGTCTGGTCAGAATTTTCTAACACCAACAAATAATCCACATCACATTCATTAATTTTCTCAACTAAAGTTGCTATGCTTTCGACACTTGCCTGAGTTTCAGTTGAACAACCAGAAAATACTGCATAGTATTTAATGTTATAATCATTCATCATATATACAAAAGGAAATCTATCAGCAACTATAATAGTTTTTTCTGAACCAGTTAAATTACTCTCGTACTCATCATCTAAAGTTTGCAATTTAGCAATATATTTACTTGTATTCTCTAAAATTAATTGCTGAAGTTCAGGATAAACTTTAATTAAGTAATTGCTTATTTCATTTGTCATAGTAATAACATTCTTAATGCTTAACCAAATATGTTCATCATAATCGTGTTCGTGCTCTTCACTCTCACTCTCTTCTTCACTCTCAATGATATTATTTGAAGTTTCCTCAAGCAAAGTTAAACCCTCAATATCCATTAGTGATAGAGTTCTTAAATTTACATTATTAATGCTTCCAAGAACATCTCCCACCCAATCATCGCTCTCACCACCAATATATATAAACAATTCAGCCTCAGAAATATTAGCAATATCACTTGCTGTTGGACTGTAATTATGTAAATCTACACCATTATCCATAAGCAACATTAAATCATCTTCAGTGCCCAATATCTCTCTACATATATCATAGATAGGAAAACTAGTCGTTACAATTTTCTTTTTTTCGCTATCTTTAGAGAAAAAATAGACTAAAAATCCACCGCCACATAGAATTAGCACGATTAACATAATTGAAACAACTACCTTAAACTTTTTCATTCTCCCCTCCATATTATTTAAATATATCTATTATACTAGAAGATATAATAAAGCAATTTTATTTATTTGTCAAGTTTAATTATAAAAGTCCTTAAATTAAGGACTTTTTTAATTTATTGTATACACTGAAAACACTTTAACAAATTTGAGAATAATTTTCTTGTTAAACTCTCAATCTAGAAATTAATTATTCGAGAATACACTATTTAATTGCTCTTCAATATCTGAAGCATCGTTAATAAGGTTTGCCACTGCATTAATCTTAGAGATTTCACCAGCAACAACAAGTGTATCACCTTCTTTAAGTTCCATTTCTGGTTCTGGAGAAAGTACTTCCTTGTCTCTTTTTATAAACACTATTGAAAGTTTATATTTCTTGCGAATATTAATATCTTGTATTTGCTTATTTGCCCAAACATCTGGCAATTTCATTTCAAATATCTTAAATTCATCAGTAAGTTCCACAAGTTCATTAATTCCAGGTTTAGATAGCATACTAGCAAGTTTACTACCCACAAATTCCTCAGGATAAATAATTAAATCAACACCCAAAGCATTAAGTATTCTTGCGTGTTGCTCACTCTGGGCAGTTGCAATTATATATTTTACACCTAAGTCTTTGCAGTTCTGAGCAGAAAGAAGAGAGCCTTGCAAGTCATTATTTATGCAAACAATGGCACAATCAAAGTTTTGAACACCCAACGAATGTAGTACTTCATACGAACTTGCGTCTGTTGTTACAGCGGTAGAAACCTTATTGCCAAGGTTGCTAATTCTTTGTTGATTTTTATCTATTGCAAGAACCTCATTTCCCATAGCAAATAAATGACTTGCCACACTAGAACCAAGTCTATTAATGCCTATTACTACAAAATCTTTCATTTTTTCCATAATTTTTGTTTTCTTTTCCATAAACTAACCTACTATTATATCTGTATTTGTATATTCAACTTGATATTGTGTATTATTATTTTTAGTTGATATAGCAAGTGCTATTGTTGTAAGTCCAACACGACCTACAAACATAAGTATTGCAATAATAATTTTACTCATAACACCAAGTGTTGGTGTTATTCCCATAGAAAGACCAACTGTAGATATTGCTGACACACATTCAAATATTACACTAACAGTTGAAACATTATTACCTTCTATTAAAGAAATTAATACTATTGATATTAGCAAAGCACTTAGTGCATATAATACTATCTTAAAAACTTTATTTAAAATATTAACACTAATTTTTCTATCTCTATAAATTATTTCGCCCTTTTCCCTTGGACTTTTAAATAGGAACAAACATAGCAAAAAGAAAGTTGTTGTTTTAATACCACCAGCCGTCGAAGTTGGTGAACCACCTATAAACATAAGCATTAGAGTAAGAATAATTCCTCCAGTAGTAAGTCCCGACTGGTCAAAAGTACTAATTCCTGTCGTTCTAGTTGTAATGCTTTGGAAGAAAGAATTAAGTATTTTCTCTCCTACCGACATATTTCCGATGGTAGCGGGATTATTCCATTCAAATAACATATATAGAACCGCCCCACCAAAAATTAAAATAAATGTCATAGTTAATACAACTTTAATATGTTGATTAGTTCTATAATTTTTAAATCCATCAATAAGTACTACAAAACCAATACCGCCAAGAACAATAAGCATCATAATTGGTAATTGCATAAGCACATTCCCAGCAAATGAATTAAGACTTAAGAACTGACTTGTTTCACTACCAAGTATATCAAAACCCGCATTGCAGAAAGAC
>JBJEXU010000009.1:0-16591 GCA_051886095.1 Christensenellales bacterium
GGACCTTGTTCTCCTTGGTCACCTTTTTCACCTTGAGGACCAGTTTCACCCTGAGGACCCGCTTCTCCAGTAACACCTCTAGGAATTAAAAATTCCAGATAATGAGTATTATTCTCAAAACTTTCATTAATTTGGGCACACTCTTCTGAGTCAACAGTAGTTACTTTATCTATTACAATTTTTTCTGAAATTCCTGTATTACCTCTTGGGATAAAGAAATCAAAATAAGTTATGTTGTCAATACATTCGGCTACAACTTGCGCTTCAGAACCAGGTTCCAAAGTTTGAGTTGAACGAACTTCAAATGTTTCACAGCCAACAGGACCTGTTGGACCGGTTGGACCAATAGGACCAATATCGCCTTTAGGGCCATTCTCACCAGTTGGACCAATAGGACCTGCTTCACCTTGAGGTCCTGTAAATCCTCTAGGAATATAGAAATCTAAATAATGAACACCGTCTTTGAAAGTGTCTATTATATGTGCATTTTTTTCTGGGTCGATACTTATCACATTGTTTATCTCAACTGCTTCACTTTGACCAGTAGCACCTCTTGGAATATAAAAATCAAAATAAGTAATATTGTCTTCGCGTGAAGTTATTACTTTAGCATTCTCTTGAGGGTCGGTAGTTATAGTAGACCTTATCGCAAATTCACCGCCTCCTGCAGGACCAGTAGCACCAGTTGCACCAGTAGCACCGGTAGGACCGGTAGGACCGGTAGGACCGATTAAACCTCGTGGGCCTTGTGGACCGGCAAGTCTAAATTGTATATCACAAGGTTTTTGAAACAAATTATCACAACCGCAAAAATTATTATTGTCGTTCAAAGTTTCCTCCTTTGAATAATATTTCTGTTACATACCACATTATTGTGTCTTAATTTAGGAGATACACCTTGAAAAATAAGTTTGCTCTCCTAGAGCAATATATGTGATAAAATTTATAAATGTTAATTATAAATTTATACACAATTCTATCTTCGATTTAATTAAAATTGAATCGAATTTTTCTTGACATTTTTATATAATTTGGAGTATTATAATAATATGGTGAGTAGCAAAAAGCGTAAGTCCAACTATTTGGGGGACTTACGCTTTTTTGTCGCCAGATTTAATAAAAAGGTGATTTTTATGGAAAAAAATAATGTCAAGCAAAATAAAATGGCAGTGGTGCCTATGACTAAATTAATTTGGAAAATGGGTTTGCCAATGATTATATCTATGATATTGCAATCCATTTATAATATAGTAGATACAACATTTGTTATTAATATGGGGGAAGATGGAGTTGCAGGGAATTTGGCTTTAACATATGCTTTTCCTATCCAGTTACTCATAATTGCTATTGGTGTAGGAACGGGCGTTGGTATTAATGCACTTCTTTCCAAAAAACTTGGTGAAAAAGATAAAAAAGGCGTTAGTTTAACAGAAGGAAATGGAATTTTCTTAGGAATTTGTATCTATATAATTTTTTTATTGTTTGGACTTTTTGGTGCAGAGTGGTTTATTTCTATGCAATCTGGTGGAAACCAAGAAGTAATTAATATGGGTACAAATTATTTGAAAATATGTTCTTGCTTTTCATTTGGTGCTATAGGTTATACTATTTATGAAAGATTTTTGCAAAGTACTGGCAAAACATTACACTCAACTATTGCTCAGATTTCAGGAGCAGTTGCAAATATTATTTTAGATTATATTTTTATTTATCCTTGTGGAATGGGTGTTGAAGGTGCTGCTTGGGCTACAGTTATTGGTCAAGTTTTATCATTAATTATTGCAATGCTTTTACATTATATTTGCAATAAAGAAATTGAACATCACATAAAGCATATTTTACCTAATTGTAGCATAATAAAGGGTATATATCAGATTGGTATTTCTGCTGCTTTAATGCAGGGCTTACTTGCAGTAATGATGTTGGGAATGAATCTTATTTTAGGTACGGTTAATAATAATGTAGAACTTTTACAAGGTAGTTTCGGAATTTATTACAAAATTATGCAATTTGCTTTATTTGCAACTTTTGGTATCTCAAATACAATTATTTCTATTTTGTCATTTAATTATGGAATGAAAGATAAAGATAGAGTTAAAAATTGCATAAAATGGGGCATTATTGACTCAATAGTTGTTTCCTTAATAATTACATTACTTTTTCAATGTCTTGCATCACCTCTCGCTAAATTATTTGGAATGGCGAGTACATCTGCTGGAAATGAAATCCAAAATGTTGTAGTATCAGCAATTAGAATTGCAAGCCTAGGTTATGTATTTATGGGTATTAGTGTTGCAATTCAAGGTGTTTTACAAGCATTTAGATATGCTGGTATGCCTTTAGTAATTTCATTATTGAGATTATGTTTATTTGTATTTCCTATTGCTTATTTGTTCACACTTTCTGCTAATGCAGTAAATATTTTATGGTGGACATTTCCAATAGTTGAGGTATTAACATCAATCATTTCTTTAATATTTCTTAAATGTGCATACAAGAGAAAGGTTGAAACTATGAATGTGAATCCACTTGTAAGCGATAATTTGATTGTTACTATTTCTCGTGAACACGGTTCTAATGGTAAATATATTGGTAAACTAGTTGCAGAAAAACTTGGAATAAAGTATTATGATAAAGAACTAGTAGCTAAAGTAGCAAAGGAAACTGGTCTTTCTAATGAATTTATTGAAAATACGACTCAAGATGTTAAAACTTTTCATACGCTATATTTAAGTACTGAAGTGAATAGAGAGGCTATGATTGCACAGGCAAATGTAATCAAGAAGATTGCTCAAAAAGAAAGTTGTTTATTAGTGGGTAGAGGTGCAGATTTTGTTTGTAAGGATTATCCAAATCTTGTTAAAATATTTATATATGCAAGTCCTGAATATAAATTAGAAACTGTAATGAAACTTTATGGTGACGATAAAGAACTTGCAGATAAAAATATAAAGAAATCTGATAATGCAAGAAGCGCTTATTATAACTTTATTTCAGGTCAAAAATGGGGAGAAAAATCTAACTACGACCTTTGCATAGATAGTTCTTATGGGCCTGAAAGGACGGCAGAAAACATAGTAAAATTCATAAAAAGTAAAATGCCAAAAGAATTATTAAAAAATGAAACTAAAAATGATTTAACAAAAAATAAAAAATTAAAAAGAAAAAATGGAGGGAATAAATATGAATAAAGAAAATTGTCCAGTATGTCACAATCATTGTCCAAAAGATGAATTAAAATGCGGAAGGGGTAAAATGTATTTTGAGGGGAAATTAAATCCTGAAATGTCAAGTGAAAATCAAGAACATAAATTTAATCACACTCCACAAAATGAACTTACTCAATTAATTAGACAGTGTGGGCATTTCCTACACCACGGTGGTGATGAACAAGATTTATTTAATACACTAAGTGATGAAGAAAAAAGTACCCTTTTAGCATTGTTAAAAAAAGTAACTAATAAAATTAACAATAGATAATTAATAAATTTTCACTTTCTATAAACTTCAATTTTTAAAGTATATAATAAAATTTCAGTGCTTTAATTATTGAAGTTTTTTATTTGTTCTAAAATTATCTTTATGCTATACTAGTTAGTATAAATATAACGAGGGATTAAATGGCTAATAAACATAATGATGAAATTAAAATTAAAGCAATAATTTTTGATTTTGATGATACTTTATATGAAGGGAATGTTTGGACATATTGGGACGATTATGTGAGAAAATTTGTTGAATATGCTTTTAATAATGTCGATGAATTTTTTAAGGAACACCCAAACACACATAATTGTAATAGTTCTTTACTTGCAAGAATTTTATTAAAAGAAAAAGGTTCCGCTAAAGATATCTATAATTTTATGTGGAATAATATTATAGAACTAGATTTAAAGGATATAAAAATAATTGATAATAATAGACTTAAAAAGTTAAAAGAAGAATATAAACTTTTTATAGTATCTAATAGTGTTTTAAATTATCTAGAATTATATATGAAAAAATTTAATATTGATAAAGATAATTTTGTAGACATTTTAGATAATTTATATGATAATGATGATTTGACTAAGAAGAAAAGATATAAAGAAATTCTAACTAAATATAACTTATCTCCAGAGAATGTTCTGGTTTTAGGCGATAGTTATGAGAATGATATTCTTCCTGCCATAGAATTAAATATGTATGGTATTTGTACTAGTGGACTAACACAAATTCATTCTATTTTAGATAATCTTTTAGTTAACGACTTTTCTATCTTAAAAGAGTAAAAATTGTTATTAAAATTTATTCTATTTTGTAAAGTTTTATGTTTATTTTAATTATTTGACAATAGAATTTATAAAAAGTATACTTAAAGTGTAAACTATTTAAAAGAGGTTTTTGTCTTGTTCAAAATTTTTAAAAAAATTTTTAGATTTATAATATTGATTGTCTTGCTGGGCTTGTTTTACTGGTTTTTTGTTAGATGATTAAAGAATTTTGGCAAGAAAGAAAAGAAGAAAAAAAAAGACAAAAACAACTTAAGAAAGAATTAAGAAAATCTCCTAAGACTAAAGAGCAAATTGCATATAAGGTATTTGGTGTGCTATTTGCAATATTCTTAATTTTTGGTTCAATAGGATATGCTTGTAATAATGTTGGTACTTTAGATGACTATAGTTGGGAGAGTGTAGTAGGTATTTCCGATGAAATGATTAATGCATTAACAGAGCCTGTGGATAGAAATTTAATTCTCACTGAAAATGTTTTGAGTTCATATGATTGGCAAATGGCTCAGGAAGAATTATTGGATAATTGTATTAACATTGTAAAAAATGGTGAAATAGATGGTGAGTTACTTAATGAAAATAATTATATTTCTTCAAATGTAACTTTTGAAATGATGTCGTTGGGAGCAATTATATATCAGTTTATTGAAGGTTTGGGAAGTGGAGATAGAGTAGAATTACTTAGTTTTAAACTTTATGAGGATAACGAACAATTATATTTAAAATCAGTATGTTTTCTAGATTTGTCTGCAATTGTTTCTGGTAGTAAATTACCTGTAGTGTATGTAACTACTATTTCTAGAATAACTTTAATAAATAATAGAGTAAGTAGTCTAAATCCAAGTATTCAACTAAATTTAATAGAAAAACAGATGAATGACGATATTGTAAATACTATTAATAATAGTTCTTTTCTAGATATATCTTATTATACAAATACTCAAGTTATTAATCAAATCAATAATTTTGCATCATTGATTGGTGCAAATATAGAAATAAGTGGAAATAATTTTATTTTTATACCTAAAAATTAGAAAAGGATAAGTGAAATATGGGAAATTTGTGTGCGATGTTTAAAATATTTGGACTTGCTCATTTTATATATTTATTTCTTGCAATAGGTATTGCCGTTGCATTAATTTTTGTATTTAGGAAATCTGAAGGTAAAATGCGCAAATATGCAGGAATTGGTATTGTTGCTACAGCAGGATTTTTTGTTTTACTAGAATTTATTGGAGAAATAATTGTAGTAGACAATGTTTTTGAGCATCTTCCTATAAAAATGTGTCAAATTTTTGTTTACATTTGTATTTATATTGAAGTTACCAAAAGTTCTTCTTGGACTAAATTTGGTTATCTAATAATACTTCCGTTAACAGTATTGACTTTGTTATTTGTCCCTAATGTATATTTGGCATTTAATGTTGCATCATTAAGTGTGATATCCTATTTCTTTATTAATTCATTATTAATTGCTTATGTTATACTAAGGCTTATTTGGAATGACGAATATCTTGAGAAGAAAGATGTTTTAAATGTAACCGTCAATTATGCTATTATCCTTGCGTTTGCACATATTCTAAATGTAATATTTAGATTTAGTGTTCTTGGAACTGATGCTAATTACTTTGGTACAATGGGTGAGAATTACGATATGATAATTGGTCTTATAGATAAAATAATTCCTATACCATTTGTAAATTTAATTCCTCTAATTGCTGTTCTAGTTGGAATTGAGTTTTTGCTAAAACTTCCATTTGATATTTTAAAAACCCAAAAAGAAAGGAAAGCCCAGTATGAAGAATTGGTTGCACTTGGAAACTTAAAGGCTCAAGCAAAATATAGAAAAAATAATAAATCCCAAATACTTGTTAGAAGTGAGACTAAGGCACAACCAAGTACTCATAAAACTTCCAGTGGTTCTACTAATAAAGATGGCTTTATAAGTATTAATAAATCAGTTAATGTAAATAAAGACAAAACTAATAATTCTAAATAACAAAAATTTAAAACACATTATGATAAAGTTTAGAATTGTCACATTTTTCGGCAATTTTTGTAAATTTCATAATGTGTTTTTTCTTCTAATATTTTAAATAAAATCATAAATTATTTTATGAGAGTTTTTGCTGGTGTTTGTATGTTGCTTGGTTGCTTCCTTGGTGCGGGTTTTGTTAGTGGTAGGGAGGTTGCTTCGTATTTTAGTAGATTTGGCAATCAATCAATTTGGGCTGTGATTATTGCAACTATTTTGTTATTTTTGCTTATATTATTTTTTCTAATGCTATCAAATAAAACTAAAAATTTTAGTGAATTTAGCCAGTTTTATTTTGGCAAATTAAATAATATAGCAGATTTTTTAATGGCGATATGTGTTCTAATAATAACTAGTTCAATGTTTGCGGGGACTATGTCTTTATCCGAAACCTTTAACATTAATAAATTTGTTTTTGTAGGAATTACTTTAGTTCTTGCTTTTTTTATTGTAATAGGCAATACTCATTCACTTTCTAAAGTTAATATAATTCTAATGCCCTTTTTAATACTCATAGTATTAATTGCAACTTATGTTAAAGGTGTAAATAATAGTTTTGATGGAAGTATAATATTAGCAGTCGCTAGTGGCAGTAATTATGTATTTATAAATATTGTTTCAATCGGTCTCTTTCTATTAGAAATAGGTCATAAATATACTATTAAAGAAAAAGTTTTAATTTCAATAATTTCAAGCCTTGTAATTGGTATAATGTTGATAGTTATAAATAATGCTATTCTTAACAATATGTTGATTGACGAAGTATTTCCTAATTTAACATTAGCAAAAAACAATAAAATACTATACATTTGTATGCAATTATCTATATTTTTTGGTTTATTTACAACTCTCATATCCAATGTTTTTATTTTATCTAATTATATTAATAAATTTATCAAACATTATAGAATTTCTGTATTAGTATCATTAATAATGGGCTTAATTTTCAGTTTCCTAGGCTTTCAAACTATGGTCGGTTATATTTATTGGTTTATAGGATTTATTGGTGTTATAATGATTTTTTTTGTTATATTTAAAGAAAAAAGAATAGGGAGAAAACCCTATTCTTAGAATTAAACCGATTATTTATTAAGTCTTTTGTTGACCACTTTCTCTAAGAGTGCCACCACAAAATACATAAGGGTAGCAAGAATGCATAGAAGGATTGTTCCTGCCATAACAAGGTCTAGATTGAATATTTGACTACCATATATAATTAAATATCCAAGTCCAGCCTTGCTGACTAAATATTCACCCATAATTGTTCCTACCCAGGTAAGTCCCACATTAATCTTTAGTAGACTTATAAATTCAGATAGGGCACTTGGCAAGATGAGTTTAAGTAATATTTGAAATTTGTTAGCACCCATACTCTTAAGAAGCATAATTTTGCTGTCTTCTACTTGCCTAAATGCATTTAGCATAGTAATAATGGATATAACAATCATAATTAAAATATCCATTGTGACTATAGAAGATGTGCCAACTCCCACCCAGATTATAATAATTGGGCCAAGTGCAATCTTTGGTAGTGAATTAAGCACTACTATATATGGGTCTAAAATTTTTCTAATATAATCATTCCACCAAAGTATAATAGCAATTATATATCCACCAATAGTTGCAATTAAGAAACCTATAATTGCTTCATTAAGAGTGGTGAATATATGATAGAATAAACTACCCGAAGTATAAAGGTCGGCAATAGTTTTAATTATTCTGCTTGGAGATGAGAGAATAAAGGTATCTATTAGTCCATTAACGGCAAGTATTTCCCAAAGTGCAACAAAAGCGATTAGTATACCTAGTTGAACAGCAAGTATTATATATTTATTTGCTCTCTTTTTCTTTAAGTATTTCTTAAATTCTTTTGATATATTTTTCTTCACTTGAGTTCTCTCCAAATGGTTTCAAAGTATTCTTGTGCCTTTGGACATTCTCTTCTTTTTAGCGGTGTTCCCATATCGCTTAAACCTATTTCTATTTCTTTTTTGACTGTGGCAGGGCGCTTAGATAGTATTATAATTTTGTCACTCATTGCAATCGCTTCACTAATATCGTGAGTAACTAGTATTGCAGTAAGTTTCTCGTTTTTAATTATATTATAAACATCATCACAAACATCAAGTCGTGTTTGGTAATCAAGTGCACTAAATGCTTCGTCTAAAAGTAAAATAGTTGGTCGCAAAGCAAGAGTTCTAATTAGAGCAACCCTTTGTCTCATACCACCAGATAATTGTCTAGGGTATTTATCTCTAAATTCCCAAAGATTATATTTTTTTAGTAGCGAATTAACATATTCTATATTTTCTTTTGTCTTGGTCTTCTGCAACTCAAGACCTAAATATACATTACCAAGAACTGTTCGCCATTCTAGCAAATTATCTTTCTGAAACATATATCCAACATAAGCATTTTTATTTTTTTCATTTCCAATAGTTATAGTACCACTAGTTGTTTTAATAAGTCCGCTTATAAGAGAAAGTATAGTGGTCTTGCCACAGCCACTAGGGCCAACAATACTTACAAACTGACCTTCCATTACTTCAAATGAAACGTTAGAAAGTGCTTGAGTTTCCTCCCTTTCACTAAAGTATGTTAGACTTACATTATCTAGTTTAAGTATCTGCATATTTCGCTCCTAAAAATTTGCATAAGGTGATTATCAATTAAGCATTTCCAAATTTTCTAAATATAAATAAAAATGCAATTATTAAATTAATCACCTTACTGCATTATATTAACTTATTTTGTAATTTGTGATAAGTTATAAATGTAAAATTAATTATATGAATTGGGTACTTCTCAAATAATAAAAAAAGCACTTAAGTAAGTGCTTTTTTAAAATTTATATAATACTATGCAAGGTCTGCTAGAATGCTTTGAGCATAGGAATTATCTACAACGTTTTCAAAAGGAATTGTTTCAGTTATCTTGCCTGCATTCTGCATTATCTTAATTAGATTATCATAGGCAACTTTGCTCATAACAGGAGTTCTAGCCCAACTATCTATTTCAATATAAGCCTCAATACTTTTTCTTAGGAGTTCGTCACTCGTTCCATCAAAAGATGGTCTTAAAGCATTAATAATATCTTCAGTAGTAGAACTCATCAAATAATTATAACCTTTCATAATTGCTTTTAAGAAATTCTTAATAATATCTTCGTGAGCATTAATATAACTTCTATTAGCAGTAAATGCTGTATAAGGAATTTCACCAGTTTCTGCTCCAATGCTAGCAAGAATATAACCTTTGCCATTAGCAACAATTTGACTTGCTGTTGGCTCAAATGCTGTTACGAAATCTCCTGTTCCGCCTATAAAAGCACTTGTTAAATTATCAAAGGCAATGTCATAATTAATTGTACAATTCTCGACATTATTTTTCTTAATTGCATATTCAAGAGTCATTGCGGGAACTCCGCCTTGTCTGCCACCAAGAACTTCTTTGTTTGCTAGTAAGTCCCAACTAAACGAACTCACATTCTCTCTACCAATTAAGAATGAGCCGTCCCTTTGAGTTAATTGACCAAATACAACTGGCATATCTTGTTTACCTTGATTTGCAACATACACGGTGGTCACATAAAAGTTCGTATAATTTTATTTTCTAACATTCCATTCGATATCAATTCTATCTGGGAAAATATTAATTTTTTTAATAATTGCTTTTAATAATATTCTTTTATCTACTAGGCTTAAATTGTCAAAGTCTTTAATCTTTTCCTTAACAACATCAATATTGATGCTTGGTTCTTCTTTAACTTTGTTAGTTTCGCTTTCAAGAAGCATCTTTTTTTCATTTAAATCTTTTTCTAACTTTTCTAGTCTTTCGGCTAATTGTTCCTTCTTAATAAGTCCTTCCTGGTATAAGTCTAGCAGTTTATCTATTTTGCTTTCAATTTCGGTTATCTGCATTTGAATTAGATTAATTGCATCGCCTTCAGTTTCAAAAATAAAACTTTCTATTTCTAAAGTCTTAAGTCTTGATACTATAATATCATCAAGTTCTTTTTGTAAAATTATTACATTGTCGCATTTTTCTGAAATATATGCAACATCGCGTTTAACTCTTGCACAACAGCCATAACAATTTCTAATGTATTTAGTTGTATGACCATCTGATTTTCTTGTTTGGGCGTGTTCATATTTTTTAGAAACATATCTCTGTCCACATTTGCCACAAAATATGAGTCCAGTAAGTAGGTACGGGGATGTTGGTATAAACCTCTTTTGCTTAGCCTCTAGTCTTCGAGTTTGAGCTTTAAGCCAAGTTTCGTATGAGATTATAGGAATTATATTAGTCGCCTTATTGAGTGTTCCTTTATACCAAAAATAACCACTTGAGAATGGATTATCAATTACTTTTTTAACACTAGTACGTTCGGGATAAGAACCATATCTATTTTTATAGTTCTTATGCATATAATCACTAACTTGGGAAAAGTTCCAACCTTTAAGATATAGTTCAAATATTTTTTCTACTTGTTCTTTTTCATTCTCATTAGGAACAAAAGTATCAGTTTCATTATCATAATCATAACCGATGGGTAAGATATTATTTCTCATAGCTTTACCTTGTTTTGCCCTTTGAACTTTTCCCATCATCATTCTTTCTACAATGGTTTCTCTTTCTAGTTCTGAGAAAGTCGCACTCATTTTTAAGGCTGCTCGACCAAAAGGGGAAGAAAGGTCGAGGTTTTCGCTTAATGAGAAAAGCGTAACATTGTATTTTTCAAAAAGTTCAACCAATTCAAGAACATTCTTAACACTTCTACTTAATCTATCTAATTTATAAATTAGTACAATATTTATTTTTCTTGCTTTAATATCCCTAATTAATTCTGTTAATTTGGGTCTATTAATAGAACTTCCACTATAACCATCATCTATATAAGAAGCAAAAACATCGTATTGCATTGCTTGAGCATACGATTTTAATTTTTCTTCTTGAGCTTTTAAACTATATCCATCTTGAGCTTGTTCCAAGGTGGATACTCTACAATATATTCCCGCTTTCATAACTCTTTATAATATATTTTTTAATATTTTGACATAAAACCTTGAATTTCAACTTTTTAATATGCATATAATTTAATATATGATACACAATAGAAACTTTTAAAAATCTATTGACAAGGTCCGGAACTTTGTTGTATCATATAATTGAACCTGAAATAAGGTTCCCGTTTGCTCACTGCCCAAGTTTGGTGGATGAGTGGAGGCATCGTAAGTACGATTGCCTTTTTTTATTTTTTTAATCCTGAGTATCTTGTATATAATTGTATGTATTTACCCAGCATTTTATCATTATCAACAAAATAGGCAGTTCTTAGATGGTAAAAGTCTTTATTAATTATAAGAATTACCATCAAACGAACTTCTCTACACAGTATATATAATTTTTTATTGTGTGACTTACTATCAACTTGAGTCCAAGTAAGTATATTGTCACAACATTCGTTTTTATCAACTAAATTAATTAATTTTTTGATTTGAGGAGCAATTTTTGTCCTCATTTTTTTTCGTTCATCTGATAGGTTTGGTTCGTCCAACTTGAATATATGATCATAAGAATAGCTTTCGTGTGACTCAGTTTTTATTGGCTTTCCAAATAAAGTTGTTGGATTAAAATAAAAATCTTTTGCTAGAGTATAAACTGCATTATCAATGAATTTTTCCATTGGTTTGTGAAAGTGTAATGCGCTTCCTAGTTTGTGGCAATGTGGGTAGGGCTTTGTCATTTATCTGCCCTCAAAATAAAATATATTGAACTTAGGTTCGTTTGGAAGTGTTGTACTTGATAAAGAATAAGTACTTCTTCTTTGTACTTGTTTTATTAGTTCTGCTTTTGCAAAACTTTTATTATTAACATTGCAGAAATATGACATTAAACCCAATAATATATCAACTATCTGCATTAAAGGTATATGATGAGACTTGATTATTTGTATAGGGGCTATAATTTCATGGTTGTAATCATAATTTTTTTGATGTAAAAATTCTTCGAGTTTTGCAACCCTTTGAGAATTGTGGGTGTCTTTCTCATCTACAAAAATCTTATTATATTGATTTGGCTCAATAGCATGTTGTAATAGGGTGTAGTAAATCTTATAATAAAAATCTTCATGTGTTTGATTAAACTCTTCATGTTTAAGATTGTTTTTGTTAATGATAATTGTTTTAAACGAAAGATAAGGGCAGTCAAAAAAATAGTCTATCAAATCCATATATAATTTTAAGTTTTTTGGAGAAACTTTAGTCCATTTTACTTCGGTGTGTCCTTTTATTCCGTTTCTTTGTTTAATATCCCATATTCGTGAATTAATATCTTTGACTTTGTTTTTTTCACATTTTATAAGACCTAGCAACATAAAATCACTTTTATCATTTTCTAGGTGGCAGCTCTCATCACAATATATATTAAGTTGTTCTCTTGTAGATTTATTATCATCTATGTGCATATTAATAACTCCTTCTGACTTCTTTAATTACTCCAAGAATTGTAATAGGTAAATCAATTACTTCTTGAGTCGTAAAAAACAATGGCTCGTATGCTGGGTTAAGTGGTTGTAGTGTAATACCATTTGCTTGTTTGATTACTTTTTTAAATGTGGATTCTGTATGATTAATGCTAACTGCACAGAATTCGCCACTTTCGCAATCTTCTTGCTTTTTAAGAATTAAAGTATCTCCGTTTCTAAATTCTGGATACATACTATCGCCCTTAACTTTAAGTCCAAAGTAAGTACATCCACCTCGACACATATCTCCTGGTATTTCTTCATAATCTTCTATGAATGAATTGTCTATCATTTCAGTGGGAATGCCAGCAGGAATAGTACCATAAACAGGTATCTTAATGATGCCTGTTTTTTTTGTGTTTTCTTCACTTCTGCCTATAAGATAATCTATTGAAACCCCAAAAAAGTCCGCTATGGTCTTCATCATATCAAAATCAGGTTGTCTTTTATTTGTTTCCCACATGGCAACAGTTCCATAGGCAACATGTAAAATATCAGCCAATTGCATCTGTGTTAAATTTGCACTTTTTCGTAATTCTCTTAATTTTAAATAAAACATAAATAGTAACCTCTTGTGAGAATTGTAACATAATGTGAGCATAAAAAACAATAATATTTTTAAAATAAAAAATTTTCTAACAAATTGTTAAATTTTGCTTGACAATCATTCTCACGCAATGTTATAATTCTCACAGATAGTTATAAAAGAGGAGGGGCGATTTTGAATTTAACAAATTTAAGAATTAAAAAGAAAATGACACAAACTCAATTGGCTGATTTGATAGGTGTAACTTCAAACGCTGTTAGTCAGTATGAGTCTGGAAAAAGGATTCCAAAAATCCATATCTTAAAAAAAATCGCCAATGTGCTTGGATGTACGATTGACGATTTATTAAAAGAAACTAAGGAGTAGAAAGATGAATGTGTGGATTTATTGTTCATTTTATAATTATAATTACGATTTTGTTTTCGATTGTAGCAATATTTTCAATGATTAAATACAATAAATACTTATCATTAAAGAATCCAGATTACAAAAAGATTAGGACATACAAAAAACTCAATTTAATAATTTTAATTTTAGGCATGTTGTGGAATATTATCATTTGGGTCTTGTTTGTGATTGTCTGGTGTTAATTGACTTGTATGTTGAATCAAGGTCTAATGTTATCAAAATATCTTAACTATTCATATAAAAAACAAGAGGTTATTTAAGTGAAAAAAAATATACATAATTTTAAAATTACACATATTTTGGCAGATGGAACTATCATTAGCGATGAAGAATTTATGGCTAAACCTTTTGTTGTAAGAGCAGAAACTAATCAACAAGTAATTCAAGATATAATGATGATATTAATGCCTGAACACATAAAACAACAAAAACAAATGGAAAGATATCGAAAAGACAAAGAAAGAAGAGAAAAATTATTATTAGAACTAGCTTCAATAGGAGGTGATAACCAAAATGAAACATAAAAAAACTATAGCCCATTCGGACAAGCTATAGCCAGATGATATACATAACCACATCTAATATTAGTATATCATCAATTTCAAAAAAATACAACAAATTAAGGAGAAATTGATATGAAAATTTTTACATATTCATATCCAACAGCATCTTATTACTCAGAGCAAACAAATGAAGAGTGCTACTCATCAGCAAGTTTTGATTACGCAGTAGATGATTCAAAAATTAAACAAGCTTTAGCGAATATGATATATGATGGAGAATTTAGTAAATTGTTTCCAGGTCAGGACAAACAAATGAAAAATTTGATTGTTAAATGTTTGGAGAAAATTATCGAAGGCTATGACCTTCAAAATAAGTTAGAAGAAGATTTAAATGAGGACTTGAAAGATTATTTTGAAGAATATGCTTTTAAATCACTAAAGGAATAAGGAGATACTAATATGTTTGAAAATTTGATGAGAAAGAAATTCTTTGAGGGGAATTTATTTATACAAGAAAAAAATATAACTAAGTTAGTGGAGCAAGAGAACTCTCTTTTACACTTGGTTAGGGCTGTTAATGAAAATGCTAAGGTAGACTACATTGATGGTGTAATGACGATAAAGGTGGGTGGTGAGTTATGAGTAAAGAGTTAACCATATTTCAACAAATGACTGTATCCACAGAAAGTCTTATTAAGGTTGTAAATAAGGAAATAGCAACTAAATGTTGTATGCCTTTTGCAATTCGTGCTTTAGAAGCCCTAAATTCGTTAGGAATAAAAACTGAGGCTGAAGCAAAGAAAGCATCTAATGTCTTTTTGGACAATCTTCAGACTTTAATTCAGGGCGGAATTACTACTGAAGATTATGACAAGATTGACCTTGTAAAAAGGGGAAAAGTCATAACTCTTTCTGCTAGAGTACAAGCTTTTATTCGCGCTTGTAAAAGGAAAGGCTTTACCTTAATAGAAACCATTATCGGAGTTCCTCAAGGAGATAATGTCTACTTTGAAGAAATTTACAAAGATGGAGTAGGAATAATTTATTTGTTAAAAGATAGTAGGGTTAACCCAAATAGAGATATTACGGCTGAAAGACTTATTAACAATTATTTTGAAAGATTTATTTGTAGGCTCGAAATTAGAAACAACAAGACTGGAGAAATTATTATGACTGCTACGGATATGACCAATCAAGAAATAATGAATGCTCAAGCTTGTTCTGAAAATGGACTATATGAGTCTGAGTGGAAATCATACAAAGATGAAAATAATCAGATAAAAAAATATAAGGTTGTGTATGATGGCTCAAATGATACTGAGGTTCGTGTAAATAAAAATAGCATTTGGTTTAAATGGACTTCTGAAATGGTTAAGAAAACTATCTTAAGAAGAGCATTGAAGAACTTAAAAGAAAGTCTTCCAGAACTATACGATACGATTATGGCATTTGATAAGGAATTTATTCCAACAACCCTAGAAGATGATGATGAAATAAAAGAAGTTATTATTGATGTTGATGGTGTTACAACTATTCCTAATGTTAATCTTCAGAAATTAACTGAAGAACAACAAAAAGATGTTAACGAATTATTTGAAATCTATAAACAGAATCCAGCAAATGCAATGCAAGATGCAGAAAAGATAAAAGAACTTTATGAAAGTGGAAAACCAATCTACGAGATTATAAACGAGTATTATGCAGAACTGGTTAATCTATCTAAATCTAAAAACACTTATCCTTTGATTAAGAATATTCTTGAAGGAGTTCCTTATGAAGAAAGTAAAAATTAAGCAAGGTACTCGTGCGTGGGAATGTCTTAAAGATAATAGAATAGGCAGTAGCGAAATCTTTGATATTGTTAGATATTATGCTACAGATACTGAACTTCAAAATTGTGGAATAGATGCTCATAAGTTTAAAGAAGAACTTCCTTTTGTATCAACTTGGGCTTTGTATCATAAGATGCTAAACGACGGGGTTTATCAAAAAGCATTACTTGAGCCATCTCTAGCTGAATATGGGTTGGCTATGGAAACATATGGACTACATATTCTACAACAGAACAGAGAATTTAGGCTTAGGAAGGGAGAAGTGTTTGTAGCCGATAAACTAATTGCATCACTTGATATTAGTGGCATAAGCGAAGAAATAGACGACAAAGACTTTGATTATGGCGATGGTAAAGTTCCGCTTGGACAACCCTTTGTGTGTGAGCAGAAAACAATAATGCCATACAAGACAACACTTCCACTTAAATATATTATCCAGGCACAATACCAGATAACAATGTCAAAGAAG
>JBJEXU010000010.1:0-4333 GCA_051886095.1 Christensenellales bacterium
CAAATCTAAAGATTCTAAAAAATCTTTCTTTTTTCTCTCATGAATAACATTCTTTTGAGCATGTTCAACACCTAGAGATTCTATTTGATTAACACTTTGTTCATTTGTAAATATCATATTATTATCCTATTTTTAAACTTATTTAATCACCAATTTGTTTAGCAGATTCATTCATTACTGCATTAGCTTGATTTAACTGATTAACCATGTATGTAAATGTCGGTTCATTAGGATGATATTTTGCCAAAAGGTTAGGAACTGGCCTCATAAAATCTATTGCCATTTTATTAAATTCTTGTAATTCTGAAGCTAATTGATCACTTAGCGAAACAGAACTATTAGAATAATGATTAAAATTATTAAAGATTCGATCGCAAGAATCTTTTTTTGCTTTAACAGAACTATCAAATACATATGGACAATCGGTAGTTTTTTGAGAATGTGACACCTCATATGCACAAGACAATCTCAAATCATCCACCAGTTTATCAATATCGCGAGTATTAAACTGAGTTATATCTTCCTTTTCTAATGCATCAAAGTATTGTATTAATTTTGTTACATCATTTTGTATTCTATTGCTACTTGAATTATTTTCATTTGTTTTACTTATTCTTTTTTCTACAAAACTCTTTTTTAATACTTCATCCAATCCTAAATTTGAAGCACTATCAAAAAATCTATTTTGTAAACTTTCAGTTAATTTTTGTAATACTTCAGTCTTAAACGGAGCCACAGTTTTACCAGGCTGAACTTCACCTAATGGTAAAATTTTTTTAGCAGAAGAAACAATTTCATAAAACAAAGAAAAAGATTCCACTAATTCATGTGATGCTGCTTCTTTCGTTATAGCCCCTCTTGTAGCTGCACTTTCAATTAACACAACTTTATAATAAATATCTTGCATCGCAGAAGCCAAATTAAAATTATTTGAAACATTATCAGATTTTTCAGAAAAGACATTGTTCGTTTTAGAACTTTCTAAAAACTGCTTCACATCTCTCAAAACTTTTAATGCCATTTCAGAGCAATCTCTCAATTCCACACTATTCTCAAATCCTGTTCTTGAAAAATCATACAGACCATCAAATTTTCTTTGCAAACTTGTCACATCTTCTAATACTTTACTCATTAAAACATCTCCTTTAATTTATGTAAATTATAGCATTAATATTTTAAAAAACAAAATAATTAATCTTAAAATAATAATTAATTAAAGCAAATTTCAAGCGTAATACCCAATTTCAATGACAAAAATTATTTTTAATGCTATACTTTCAAAAAACATATAGGATAATTTGTGCAAAGAAATTCATATAAAAAATACATAGGATATAAAAATGAACGTAGAAAAAATTATTGAAAAATGCAAAATATCAAACTTAAACAAACTAGCTAAATACAGAAAAAAAATAGTGAAAAATCCAATACTTAAAGATTTGTTTTTAGAAGTTACATCTCGTTGTAATGCTCATTGCGAACATTGTGGAAGTAGTTGTGGCAATAAGATAGATAAAAATGAAGTTAGTGCCGAAATATTAAAAAAAACATTGTTGGATATTGCAAACAAATACAATGCCAGTCAAATCATACTTAATATTACAGGTGGAGAACCACTGATGAGAAAAGACTTATTTGATATAATGGAATATGCAAGCAAATTAGGATTTAGATGGGGCATGACAACAAATGGTATGCTTATCACAGACAAAGTGATTGATTTAATGCAAAAGACAAATATGGAATCTATATCAATAAGTTTAGATGGACTAAAAGAAACTCACGAATCATTTAGACAAGTCCCAAACTGCTATGAAAAGATATTACAAAATATTAAAAAATTACAGCAAGTTCCATGCATTAAGGTAGTACAAGTTACTACTGTTGCTAATAAGAAAAACTTACATGAATTAGAAGATTTATATCAATTAATGCAAGATATAGATATTGTTTCTTGGAGAATTATAAATGTTGACCCTATTGGTAGAGCAAAATCAAATAATGAAATATTGTTAGATAAAGAAGATTATAAATATCTATTTGATTTTATAAAAAGACTTCGTAATGAAAAGAAAATTGAAAATGTAGAATATGGATGCAGTCATTTTTTAGACCTAGAATACGAAAAAGAATTAAGGGATACATATTTTATATGTTCAGCAGGATTATATGTAGCAAGCATATTAAGTAATGGAGATATTTATGTATGTCCAGATGTAGAACGAAGAAAAGAGTTGATTCAAGGCAATATAAAAACAGATAACTTTATTGATGTATGGGAAAATAAATTTGAATATTTTAGAAATAAAAAGAATATGAAATCCAATAAATGCAAAAGATGTAAAAACTGGAAATGGTGCCTAGGAGATTCTTTACATACATGGAATTTTGAAACCAACAAACCCAATTTTTGCATTTTAGATATAAAAAATTAAAGGAGAATAAAAATATGGGATTTTTTAGTAAATTATTTAGAAAAAAAACAAAGGATAAATATAACATTAAACCTGAAGAGAATATTGCAAGAGAAGTTTATGGTATTCCTAATCCAAATAAATACGATTATGATGAAAATTTAGATAATAATACTTCTGATAAAAAGCAATAATACATATTTAAATAGTCTTATATCAATAATCAAACAAAAAATATGCAAAATATTTTGCATGTTTTTTGCTTTTATAATGCACATTTGTTATTAATCAAATTTACTATAAATTTAAAACATCAACTTATATATTGATTGAATCTCTTTTCAACATACTTATAAATTGCTGAAAAATTTATAATCCTTAATATTTCTTTTACAAAAGGTGGCGTACTCAAATATCCATGATATTTCCTATCATCTATTTCAATATCCCATGCACTTCCATCACATCCATCAGACTCAACATATTCTGTTTGTGCTGGATATTCAATCTTATCAAGTTTTTCCCAAATAGTTTTAACATCAACAATATTAGGACTACCCTTACCTTGAAAGAAATTAAACATCTCATCTTCAATCTTAATACCATCTGAATCAATAGTAATTTTTAATCTAGTAGAGATTTCTACTATTATTTTAGATATATCTAAACCCATTCGCATCATTCCACAATTATACCAAGAATATTTAAAACTTCTCATTAATAATCCTCCACTTTATAAAAAATATTATAACATTAATTTAATCCACCAGCAAATAAAACTCATAATCAAAAATCAAATCTGAAGGAAGTTTGCTCACAATATCTTTATTATATTTTTATAAAATGGCAGCCTTGTGTGTGCTTGTCTTAATGCGAAAGCAAATATTAGTGGAAAAACCTACAAAGCAATAAAGTCTCAAATAAAATTTATATTCCTATAATTTACAAACTATATAAAACAAAACAAGCCGGGATAAAACTCTCGGCTTATTTTTATGCTTATTTAATCATTATCTTCATCCTTCGTTACTTCTAGCAAAACTTTATTGCTTGCATTTAGGGGACTTATTGCTTGTTTTCCTGTTTCTTCTTCAAATCTTTTCTTTGCATCATTTGCGACACTTCCACCACGACGAGCAATCTTTTTATTCTCCTCAAAAGTTTTGGGATTTTCTTGTTTTGATATTGCTGTTGTAGTAACTTCTGCAAGCATATTTAGGACAAGTTCAATATTAGTCATATTATCTCTAAGATTTTCTTTTTTAAGTCCTTTTAAGTTTTTATATTCTTTAACAGACAATCCACTCCATGCTTTTGTCATTTCATTGGTTAGTATTGCATAGTCTTTTTCCTTTTCAATACCTTTTGCTTTCCATTCATCAGTAAGTTCTTTTCGCATTTCAATGGTTTGCAATCTTTGATTTATCCAACCCTCAGTGTATCCCTTTGCTCTGTAAAAATCTGCACCACGAATAATCGCTTTTTCTGGATCGGCAATTTCATCTAATCTTTCACTACCGACTTGAGCAAGCCAAACTTTGAAAGGTTCAGCCTTTTTGCTTGGAATAGACTGAACAAGGCGAAGAAGTCCTTTTGTGTTTAAAACATCAGTTTCTCTTAATTTGCCGTCTTGAGCAATCAACTTCAACCGGTGACAATTTGTCACCAGTTCACTTCCTTCTTCTTTAAGTCTTTGTTTTAGTTTATTCCAATACTTTCTTGCAGTTTGATAGTCTTTGCTGTCTGTTAAAACTTCAACAACATCAACGACCGAAAAATACCAATCTTCTTCTGCGTCATTCCATTGTGTTCGTATTTTTTTATCTTCAAAAACCTTTATGTTTGACATAATTTTATATTCCTTCTAATTTATGCTTTTCATAACATTAAGTAAATCATCATAACTTGCTACATCGTGA
>JBJEXU010000011.1:0-4321 GCA_051886095.1 Christensenellales bacterium
GCAATACACTTTACAACTAAGATTTACTGATAGAGATGACAGTAGCATAACCTATCTGTCTGATATTACAGACTTTGTATATAACGGAAGCACTGGCTATAAAGTTGTATACAATGTTACAAAAAATAATTAAATAAGGAGGATTTATGAATATAGCGTGGAAAATTAGCACGTGCGTGCTTTTGGCTTTTATGATAACCTTTGGTATTGTTTTGGCGATACCGGGTTCAAGAAATTTCTTGCTAAATTCAATAGCACCTTATAGTGAAGTTTATCAACAACAAGAGAAAGAAAACGAAGAATTGCAAGAGTCTTATATCAACAACTTAATCTTGCTTGCTGAAACTAGGACTTCTCTATTAAATGCTGAATTTAAGGCAATTTCTTATCAAAATGAAGTTGGAGTATTGCAATCTAACTTGCTTAATACTCAAAACAATCTAAATCTTGCATTAAGTCAAAAATCTAGTATTGAAAATACACTCAATGATACTAATAGAAATTTGGCTGATATGATGCAAGAACTATCTAATATGCGTGTAGATTTTGACAACTTAAATAATGAACTTAATATGCTTATTGAACAAGAATCGCAAGACACAGTTAGAATTAACGAACTAAATATGCGAATAGAAGAACTTTCTTTTGAGATGTCTAATTTGCAATGTATAGTTGATAGTTTGAATATCGCAGTAATAACTTATGAAGATAGAATTATTGAATACGAAAGACAAATAATGATGTGCAATGAAACTATTACAAATTATGAAAATGAGATAATTTCTCTAAACTCACAAATAGTTGAACTTCAAGACACAATTCGTGATTTAGAAAATCTAAACTCGGCTCTTAACGGAGATGATTCATACAAAGAACTTGTGGGACAAGTTATCAGTGGAACATTAACCGACCTTAGAGCAACAGATTTAGATGGTATAACAGAAATTAGGGCTTATGCTTTCTACAACTGTCATAGTTTGCAATCAGTTGAATTGCCAGAAACAGTAAGAGTAATTGGTGCTTATGCGTTTGCAAATTGTAATAATCTTTCAAATGTTATTTTGCCAGATAGTTTAGAAATTATTGGAGATAGAGCATTTATGGGTTGTACAAGTTTGCACACAATTAACATTCCAGAGAATGTTTATATAGACTCATTTGCATTCTTTCAATCAGGAATAACCGAAATTTATGTTCCAGCAACTGCATCTCTTGGCGTTTGCGTATTTCAAGAAACACCTATAACTGATATTTATTTTGCAGATGGAACAACTACAATTTCAATGGGTACTTTTAATGGTTGCTCAAATATTCAAAACATTTATTTGCCAGCAACTTTAAGACAAATTGAAGATTTAGGATTTAGTATGCACAGCAGTAATGTAAATGTTTTCTTTGCTGGAACTCAAGCACAATTTGAACAAATAACAGTTGGAGAAAACAACTCAACTTTTACAACTGCTAATGTTGTTTACAATTACAATTATTAAAAGGAGGGAATTTATGAATGACACAATAAAAGTTATTTTAGCAAGTATTGGCTCGGTTATTATGATTTTGTTTATTGCGTTTTGTATTGGTATGTGTTCTCCTTCTTTTAGGAATAAAGTCTATGATGTTTTAGATGTTGTCCCAGAGCAACAAGTTGAAAGTGATAAAGACAACTTATCCACACAAATAAACGATTATATCAATCAAATCAATGCAATAAATTTGGAGAAAGAAGAACTAATCAATAAAGTTGCAGAACTTAATGCAGTAAATGGAACTCAAGCAGATTTACTTTTGGAATATCAAAATAGAATTGATGAACTTAATTTAAAAGTAATTGAATTAAATAATAGGCTTACAAGCATTTCAAATAATATTAATGATGCAGTTTTGGAGTATAAAGGCGTGAATTATAATATCTTCTATTCAGTTTTCGATTCTAATGATAATTATTGCTATACCAATCATATCGCAGATACATTAGACAGAACAGAACGATATATGGGAGATGCTCTGATTAACGAAATAACTTATAGATACTTAGATTTTGAAGAAATGATGCATAAATCTATTTCATCTAACTACGAGACATCTTTGATTTGCTATGATTTCTATGATATTACTATGTCTAATCAAACTAACAGGTTTGAAATAAATAACGGACAAATATATCATTTTGCAGAAAACACAAGCATTTTAGTAGATGTAGATTTCGATAATAATCATATGTCTCTACAAGATTTTGTTAACCAAGCTGATGGCAATGCTGAATATGATTTTCAATTACACTTTGCGTTTGGTCTTGATGCTGAAAATAAAATTAACACATTAACTTGTCAGTTAGTTATAATGTTGGTTTAATGGCAATTACAATTATCTTTGCACCACCAAGAACGGGTAAAACTTGTTTTATGACTCACACTCTGAATTGTTATGCTTTTGATAAACTTCGTAACAAACAAATGCGACAAGAAATTATGAGTAAAAACTGCAACGGTTTTAAACTTACAATTCCAAAGCATTGTGTATCATCTAACTATGATATTTGTTTTAGAAAATATGGGTATTCTCCAAGATTTAATCGGAGAATTAACCCCTATAAATTAGGTTTTGACAATGAGTTTGTAAAAACACATTTTAATTATCCTTATGAAGTTATTGGTATAACGGAAGCACAGAAATATCTTAATAGTAGAATGAGTATGTACTTCCCAGAGTGGCAGTCTAGGTGGTATGAACAGCACGGACACGATAGTTTGGATATTTACTTAGACACTCAACGCCCTATGCTAATTGATGTCAATATACGAGAACTTGCTCAGTTTATTGAAATAGTAAAACTCAAACTTTATTATGATGATTTTGGGCAAGTTAAAAAATTAAAGTGGACTATAAGAAAAATAGAAAATTCTTCCCTTTTTGATAGATATATGGCATCTGGCAAAAAGGACAAAAGTTGCTATAAAGAAGAAACAGTTATAGCAAATTACAATGTGTTTAAGTTGTATTCAAGTCAAAGTTGCAAACCAAAGTTTTATGCAGGTCATTTTGACGAAGATTTTGATATTAACGAAAGTAAACCTATGGAAGAAAGTTTAATTGGATACATTAAATATTTAGAAGAAAATGATGATGAACTCCCAGAAGGATACTATCAAGCAAGAACTATAAAAAGGAGGAAAGAAAGTGATTAATTTTAATAAAAACAAGCTAATTAACTCGGTTTTAACTAACTATTATGATACCTTTGCTCGCACTTTGGATACCTCTGATTTTGTTCCAGAGAGATATAACAAAAAGATTAGCAAGTATATTTTTAAGAATATGAAGAAAGCATTTAGGAGAATTGATAAAGAAGATAGAAAGTATCAAAGAATGTTTAGAAAGAAAGTTAGAAAGGAAGAAAGAGAAAAACGAAACATATTAAAAGGAGGCAAAAAATATGGGATTTTTCACCGTAAACCAAAAGCGAATGGCGAAGAAATGCACAGTTAGAGAACTGCAAGCGGGTTACGAAAAAAGTGATTTTGCTTTAGAGAGAGCATCATATAACGGAGATAAAAAAGCATTAAAAGAAGCAATGAAAGAACATCGTAAATATGAGTATGCTTTGCTCTACAGAAACACTCCCGAGTTTAAGAAAAGTCGCAAAAAATAACTTATAAAGGAGGGCTATATGTCTTATGGCGAAACAAAAGTCTATTTTGATGGCAGTCATTATATAGCAATTCCTCACACTACACGACCTACTAAAAAGCGACCAAAACCACCCGAAGAAATAATAGAAGTTTTAGAAGAAAACGAAGTAAAGGACTTTGGAGAACCGGAGTCCTCTATTTCGCTAAATGATATTGAAAATGATAATAATTCTAACCAAGAAAGTGTTGAAATATGTGAATATATTAAGGCTGAAACACCCTTAAAAACTCGCCATACAACACGAAAACAACTCTTTGAAGAACTTTATGCTAAATACATTAACTTGCGTAAAAATGACCGTAAAAATCGCATTATTAAAGATATGCTACCATACTTTAAAGATGAACAGCATTGTAAAGATTTTGTTGAAATTAATTTTGATAGAAAACAACGCAATTTAATATGTCGCAGAGTTAGAATGGCGAGAAAAGCAAATCTTGCAAATTTTAACTATTTCTGCACTTTTACCTATGATAATAAATTGCATACTGAAGAAACTTTTAAAAAGAAGCTTCAAACTTGTTTTCGCAATTTATGTTATAGGAATAACTGGAAGTATATGGGCGTTTGGGAACGAGCACCAAATACAAATAGACTTCACTTTCATGGACTTTTTAATATTCCAAAAGAT
>JBJEXU010000012.1:0-4297 GCA_051886095.1 Christensenellales bacterium
AATTTCGAGACCGTTTTATCTGAATTAAAACCTGTTTTAGAAAATGAAGACATTAGGAAAGTTGTTTTTGATAGCAAAGCACTAAAGCATATTTTATATAAATATGGAGTATCTTTAAATGGAGTTGAATTTGATTGTATACTTGCTAGATACTTGATTAATTCCATTGCTAAGTCGAGTGTGGGCATTGGGGAAGTTATAAATGAATGTGGGCTTGAGTTAGATAACCTTGCTTATGCTCTTATTTTAATTAAAAATAAGTATTATGCAAAACTTGAAAATATGGATTTATTGCCATTATATTTCGATATTGAATTGCCACTTGTTGATGTGTTATTTGATATGGAGATTGAGGGCTTTAAGGTAGATAAAAAAGAACTAAATAATTTAGAAGAAAAGTATAGAAATGAAATTGTTGAATTAGAGAAAGTAATCTATGAAATTCTTGGGAAAAAGATTAATCTTAGTAGCCCTAAGCAATTAGGCGAAGTACTTTTTGACGAATTAGATATTAATATCCCTAGTAACAAAAAGAAAAGTACAAGCATTGAAATACTAAATGAAATTGCTTATAAACACCCAGTTGTACCACTTATTATTAGATGGAGAACTATTACTAAACTTTATAGTACTTATATTCTTGGCTTTCAGAATATCCTAGATAATAACGATAAAATTCATACAATATTTAATCAAGCGCTTACTTCTACTGGTAGGCTTAGTAGTAGTGAACCTAATTTACAGAATATTCCTGTTAGAACTGAGGAGGGTAAGTCTCTTAGGAAAGTATTTATTACTAGTCACGAAAATGGATTGATTTGTAGTGCCGACTATAGCCAGATTGAACTTAGGCTCCTTGCAAACTTTAGTGGTGACGAAAAGATGATTAATTCTTTTAATAATGGAGTAGATATTCATAGGCTTACTGCAAGTGAAATATTTAATATTCCGCTTGAGTTGGTAGATGAAAATAGGCGTAGAGATGCTAAAGCGATTAATTTTGGAATTGTATATGGAATTAGCGATTTTGGTCTTAGTCAAAATATAGGGATTAGTAGAAAAGAAGCAAATAAGTTTATTAAACTTTATTTTGAAAGATATCCTAAAATTGAAGAGTATATGAATAATAATGTGAGTATTGCACACGAAAAAGGTTATATCAAAACATTGTTTGGAAGAATAAGACCAATTCCAGAGATTTATAGTAGCAATTATAACTTAAGAACCTTTGGAGAAAGGGTGGCTATGAATATGCCACTTCAGGGTAGTGCTAGTGATATAATTAAACTTGCTATGATTAGAATATTTAACGAATTTAAAAATAGGGGTTTAAAGAGTAAATTAATAGTACAGGTTCACGATGAACTTGTAGTTGATGTATATCCGGGAGAATTAGAGCAAGTTAAAGAGATTCTGCAATCGGGAATGGAAAAAGTGGTTGACCTTCAAGTTAAATTACTTGTTAATATTAGTAGTGGTAAAACTTGGTATGACGCTAAATAAAAGGAATACTTTATGAAGAAAATTATAACAAACGCAATAATTGTAACATTAAATAAAGAAAATGAAATTATTAAAAATGGACAAATAGAAATAGACGATAACATAATTACTTATGTGGGACCAATTAGAGAAAGCGATGGCGATATTATTAATGCTAATGGTAATATAATAATGCCAGGTTTTGTAAATACACATTGCCATCTAGCAATGACTCTATTTAGAGGCTATGCAGAAAACTCTAATTTTAAAAATTGGTGGATGGAATATATGCGTCCACTTGAGGATAAGTTAGAAATTGATGATTGTTATTATGGTGCAACCCTTGGAATGCTTGAGTTAATTAAAAATGGTGTTACTACGGTTGCCGATTTCTATCTTCACCCAGAGGAAACTGCTAAGGCTTGTATAGATACGGGAATTAGAACCAATATTGCTATAGGGGCTATAACAGGTAAAGAAATATTAAGTGACGAAAGTTTAACTGAAGATATGAAAACTATTACAATTTCTCCACTTATAAAACCTATTTTATATGCTCATAGTCTATATTCTTGTGATGAGAGTCAATTTAATGAACTTAATAAATTTGCAGTTAAGCATAATCTTATTAAATCCACTC
This sequence comes from Christensenellales bacterium, assembly GCA_051886095.1. GTDB lineage: Bacteria > Bacillota > Clostridia > Christensenellales > UBA1242 > UBA11490. Next base: position 2,123 of record JBJEXU010000012.1, read on the forward strand.
ACGTTAGCGAAACTCTAATGGAAGTGGGAATGATTGATAGCAAATATAATATGACACCGATTGCACTTCTTGAAAGTTATGGTTTCTTAGATACACCATCAATTCTTGCACATTGTGTGCATTGTGACAAAGATGATATTCAGATTTTATCTAAATATCCAGCGACTGTAGCCACTAATCCTAGTAGTAATTTAATTCTTGGTAGTGGAATTGCACCACTTTATAGTTTTGTCAAGAATAATATTAATGTGTCAATAGGAACTGATGGTGCTGCAAGTAATAATAATCTTAATATGTTTAAAGAAATGTATCTAGCGGATAATTTGCAAGCGGGGGTACTAAATCAAGCAAAAGCCATAACAACTATTGATGCGCTTAAAATGGCAACTATTAGGGGAGCAAAGGCTCTTGGATATGAGAACTTGGGTAGGCTTCAGGAAGGCTATCTTGCGGATTTAATAATGATAGATGTATCAAAACCTAATATGCAACCCCTAAACGATATATTCAATAATCTTGTAAATTCTTGTGAAAGCAATAATGTTATAATGACAATGGTTAATGGAAAAATTGTCTATAAGGATAATGAGTTCTATTGCAATGCCGATTACAAAGATATAGTCAATCATTGTAATAAAATTATTGCTAGGATTGATAGTTGATATAATTTAAAGCTTTTTATATATTTAATAATATGTTTTTATTGATAAAGATAATTTTGATTTTTAAAAATATTAGCTATTGACTTTTTAAATATTTAGGATATAATAATTAAAGATTTTAAATTATGGGAGAAATTTATGAAAGAACACACAAACAATAAAGTTCCCAATGTAGATACAACACTTAGAAATGCATTTTTAGATAATAAAGAAATGTCGGAATATGTTGCGGAAATGAATAGTCGTTTACAAAGTGGTGAAAAAATAGAAGGTGTTTCATTTTCTAGTATTGGTGTAACTAATTTTCTTAAGTTTTATGAGGCTGTTAAAAAGAAAATCAATAAATTAGAATGTAACGATGAAACAAAGTGTTGCCTAATTGAAGAAATAAAGTCTTTACTTGGATTAAATGGCAAAGACACAAAAATGGTTAATAATATTGATAAAAATCTAAATAATGAATTTCATTATAGAAATGACTATCTTAAAAATTTATTAGCAGAAACTCTTGTTGAACTTGTTGAAGAGGGAATTTTTGATGAGTCTCAAATGAAAGTGGTAGAGAATCAAATTGCTTTATTATTAAATTCGATTGAAGATTATTGCCCAATATTAGAACTTGAAAGGTAACAAAAAATATTATTATAAAATAAGACAAAAATAAACCGAGACATTTTAACTCGGTTTTTTACTTTTAAATTCTTTGAAGCAATCATTATAGTAATTAACATTATAATTTATTAAGTAAAAGTCAAATTTAATTTTGACTTTTATTTTTTTTAAAATTAAATTATAAAATGATATAATTCTATGTATAAATTAAATATTATTACTATAAAATTATATTAAAATCAAAAAATGCCTAAAATTAGCTTAAAAATTTCTAAAAAAAATTTTTATAAAATTTAAAAAAATACTTTACAAACCAATTTAGATGGTGTATTATATTGTTAAGGTCAAAGAAAGTCAAATCTTTAAAAGGAGGAAATAATGTCAAAAATTAGTGATATCATTGAAGAATTTATTTTAGAACAATTAGAAGATATGGATTTTGTTAATTTGTCTAGGAATGAACTTGCTAATTTTTTTAATTGTGCTCCTAGTCAAATTAATTATGTGTTATCCACTAGGTTTACCGAGCCTAAAGGATATTTGATAGAGTCCCATAGGGGTGGTGGTGGATATATTAAATTATCTAGAATTAATATTGATAGAAATGACTATGTCCAGCATTTATTATCTGAGACTCTAAGAGGAGAGGTAGATTATAATACAAGTTTAACAATTCTATCAAATTTAGTTCAGATTGGCTTTCTAACTGATGAAGAAGCAAAAATTCTTGAGTTTGCTCTGTCACCAAAGGCACTTGCTATGCCTATAAGGATTGAAAATAAACAAAGGGCTAATATTTTAAGAAATGTTTTAATAAATATGTTAAAGGAGATTTGATTATGAATGATAATCTAGGAAGTTTATACAAGCGACACCGATAGGTGGCATTTGATAAAAACAG
>JBJEXU010000013.1:0-4292 GCA_051886095.1 Christensenellales bacterium
GTATAAAAGAAGTGATTATAAAATAATTTTTTAGATTGGTATTGAAATTAGACTTTTAATGTGTTGTACTGCTATTACAAAAATAAATTAAGGTGGAAATTTATGAAAGTTAAGGTTAGAAGAAAAGATAGCACAAGTAATTCACAATCTAGTATGACTAAAAGGGTTGATGGAGTTCAACCAGATGTTGTTGAAGACAAAAAAATTACCGAATTAGAACCAAAAAGAATTGCTCTTGCAAAAATTGGAGAAGAAAACTATTTGCTTGATAAGGTAACATCTGAGTTGTTTCCTGAAAGCGGTGAATGGTGGTCTAGTTGCTTTAATAGACCTAAGACACTTGCGTTAAGTAATTTGCCTTGTCACTTAAGAGATGATATGTGGTTAACGCAATATTTACTTAATAAAGTTAATAGAATTAGCATATCTCCTCTTACAAAAACTCAAGTTTATGATTATGTTAGAACTTCTCTTTATTTTAATCAAGAAAGAAATGCTTATGAGCAAAGGATTGTTGAATGGCAAATTAAATGGGTTCTTAATGGTGGTGGTAATTATTCTTTACCAACGGGTATGGATGATGATGAACGTTTAAATATGATGCCCGATTGTGATATATATTTTAGAAAAATTATTATGAAAACACTTATGAATATAGGGATGAACAGAATTGCTATTGAAGAGGGTCTTGAGAAAAATTCTCATCTATGGCGAGAAGAATATATGGAGATGGCATATAATATAAGATATAATTGTTGTGGTTTTGAAGATACAATGATTATGCTTCCACCAACAGACGAAGAACATAAGAAAAATTGGCTTGCTATGAGAGAATATGAATATTATCAAGACCATAAAAAAGTGTAGACAAATATGGCTCTATCACACCTGCAATGGAAATGACAAATGTTGAAAAAGTTTTATTAGGTAATAGATTAGCTAAGCAAAACTTAGAAAGACAATCATTCCTTCAAGAGTGGCGCAGAAATCCAGAAAATCAAATACATTATGTATTTTAAAATTGATACCTTTGTGGTATCTTTTTTATTGCTTATTAAAAAAATAACTAATTTTTGTTTCTTTAAAAATAAATATTATGTTATACTTACTTATAATAAATTAATAAAATTAAGGTGTTTTATGGATAAAAGAAATGATTATATAAGTTGGGATGAATATTTTATGGGTATTGCAAAACTATCTGCTCAAAGAAGTAAAGACCCTAATACTCAAGTAGGGGCTTGTATAGTATCTAGCGATAATAGAATTTTATCTTGTGGATATAATGGTGCTCCTAACGGATTTCACGATGACCATTTTCCTTGGAAAAGAGAGGGTAATCCATTAAATACTAAATATATGTATGTTTGTCACGCTGAATTTAATGCCATACTAAACTTTAGGGGTAATAGAAGGGATTTTGATGGTGCAAAAATATATGTAGATTTGTTTCCTTGTCACGAATGCGCTAAGGCTATTATTCAAAGTGGAATTAAAAAAGTTATTTATTTATCAGATAAATATAATGGAACTGATAGTAATATTGCCGCAAAAAAATTATTTTCTGAATGTGGTGTTGACTATGTAAAACTTACAACTAAAAAAGAAATTAATATTAATTTTAAAGAAGTTGAATAATATTAAAAAACACAAACCAATTGTTTATTATTTCATAAGATGACAAAGGTTTGTTTTTTTATTAATAATATTAGATTTTTTATATTAGAAGAATATTCTAGAAACCTTTAAAAATGCAATATATGCAAATCAATAATAATTTGGCAAGATTGAGTACTTTTAATAATATTAAAAAACTATGTATCCTTATTAGAATTTTATATATTATTCTAAAAAGGTAAAATTTAATATATATGCAATTTAACTTATAAATATTTAATTTATATTTCTTATTAAAGGTAAAGAACCAACCAAAATTAAATTGGTTGGTTCTTTTAAGTTATAAAACACTTACGGGTATAAATTCAAGTTTATCTTTGGTAATAAATTTATAAATGTCTTCATATACCTCTTGTTTGTTGGTTTCATTAATTAGTTCGTGTCTTGCATCAATATATGTTTTTAGATAGACCTTTTTGTTTGCTTCTCCATATTTGATAAACAAATTAAATATTCCTTTTTTCCCAGATACGGGGTCGTCTGTACCTGCTAAAATTAAAATAGGTAGGTAAAAAGGAATGTTTTCAAGATTTTTATAATTGTGTCTTGCATTCTTAAAAAATGATTGATAAAAACTATTTGGAAATGTCATTCCACATAGAGGGTCGTGTGTATAATTATACCAAACTTCATCATCTCTACTTAACCAATTCCCATTAGGATATTTTTTGCCATAACCTTTAATACTCATTTTCTCGATAAGTTTTGCTGGTTTTTTTCTGCCTCGGAAGGTTTTGCAAAGGCAAGCCGTTCTATAACCTAGTCTATATAACATTGAATTTGTGTATGTAGTACCACTAAGAATAATATTTTTAATTTTAAAACCATTCTCAACCATATACCTTTGTGCAATAAAAGAGCCAAAAGAGTGTCCAAGAATACTAATTGGTAATTTATATTTTTCTTTCAAATAATCGGTGATTTTAATTTGGTCATAAACAATTTCCATAAAGATATCTCCATCTGAGTAACCAAAAGGGAGATTGTTATTAATTGCAGTTAGTCCGTGTCCTCTAAGGTCGGAGGCAAAAACTATTAGACCTTGCTTATTAAGATATTTAGCAAAATCGTTATATCTTTTAGCGTGTTCTTGCATACCGTGGATTATTTGAACAACTCCTACTGGACTATCTACATTATCCCATAAATAGCACGCAAGTTCAAAATCGTTATATCCTTTAACTTTTAGTGTTTTCATTTTATTCTCCTATTGTTCTTTTTACCGCCTTATGCCAACCACTGAGCAATTCTTGTCGTTTTTTATTATTCATTGAACTTGAATATGATTTTTGTTCGGTTAACCTTGATGTAATATCTTTAAATGATTTAAAATATCCTAGAGATAGTCCTGTCATATATATTGTACCAAGGGCTGTACATTCAGATGTGGAAGGTTTAATAACTTTTTTATTAAGAATATCCGATTGAAATTGCATTAGGAATTCATTTCTAGATACTCCGCCATCTACTCTAAGTTCCTTGATTTGAATATGTTTATTCTCCATACATTTAACAATATCATAAGTATTATAAGCCATACTTTCAAGTCCTGCTCTTATTATATGTTCTCTAGTTGTGCCTCTAGTTATTCCTGTTATAGTGCCAGTCGATGTTGCACTCCAATAGGGAGCACCAAGGCCTGTGAATGCTGGAACAAAATAAACACCTTCTGTTCCACTAGTTAAATTTTGGCAAATATCGCTTGATTCCTTATTGCTTTTCATAACTTTAAGATTATCAATTAGCCAATTAACTACAGTGCCGGCATTAAATATACTTCCTTCAAGAGCATAAGTGGTCTCATTATTTATAGTCCAAGCGACTGTTGTAAGCATTTTATCGGTAGAAACTAATGTATCGCCAGTATTGCTAAGTATAAAACAACCAGTTCCATAAGTCGCTTTAGCAAGTCCTACACTAAAACAACCTTGTCCAAATAATGATGATTGTTGGTCACCTAAAATTGAGCCTATGGAAATATCTCCCAATTTAGTATGTGCAATTCCTAGTTCTTTTCCGTTTGATACTACAGTAGGTAGTATGTCCTTAGGTATTCCAAAGTATTTAAGTAATTTGTCGTCCCAAGTAAGGGTTTTAATATTAAACAGCATAGTTCTACTAGCATTACTCGTATCTGTTATAAATTTTTCGCCTTTAGTTAGTCTATAAGTTATATAACTGTCTATTGTGCCAATACAAAGTTTGTTTTGTTTAAGAAGTGTTTTTGCTTTAGATGAATGTTCGAGTATCCATTTAATTTTAGTGGCAGAAAAATAGGGGTCTACAATTAGTCCTGTGGTTTTCTTAATATATTTTCTCATTTTATTCGGAATACTATCGCAATAAGGCTTGGTTCTTCTACATTGCCAAACGATAGATGGGCAAATGCTCTCTCCTGTTTCCTTATCCCAAGCGACAACACTTTCCCTTTGATTAGTTAAACCTAAACCGATGATGCTATCAATGCTAATTTTTGTATCTTTAATGGCTTTTTCCATTGTTCTTTGCATAACTTCCCAAATCTCATTTGCGTTATGCTCCACCCAGCCCGGTTTTGGAAAATATTGAGTAAATTTCTCATTAGTTATATTTATTATTTCATTATTTAGAGTATC
>JBJEXU010000014.1:0-4288 GCA_051886095.1 Christensenellales bacterium
TTCTCTATCAATTTGTTTAATGAAGTCAGCAACAACTTCTAAACTTTCACCTGCAAGATATGACGCATTACATTCAATTGAGTTTTGTCCTTTTTCAAAAGAATATAGTAAACCTTTAACATCTTTTTCATAATTTGCCTTTGAAATAGTCCAAGTTCCTATTCCTATTGGGTGTATATCTTTTATATCAACCATAGTTACTCCTTATTTGTTGATTTTACTTCAATTTCTTTTCTACTTTTATAATCATTTACAATTCCAACTATAGTAAATATAAGAATTAAAATGCTTAAAACTGCTCCAAAGTAAGATTTAAGTAATAGCATATAAATTCCGTTTAGTGTCAGTCTTATAAATGTTCCAGATTTTACTATAATCACATTCTTAAACATCATAGCAGTTAAGTATATTATCATAGCAAGCATTGGTAATAATGAAATCCATGTATCCAAAGTTATTATGGATAAAACAAGTGTTATTATCATAGTTCCTATTGATAGATAAGTGCCATATTGTGTTTTATCTTTGAGTTCTAATACATACATTAGGATTAAGAAAACTAACTCAACAAAACCAATAGTAGCACCAGTCCAAGCGCCCAAGCATATATAATGGCTAGCAAAAAGTATTGTTGAGATTATTAAAAAGAATACAACATTTTTCTTTTTCTTATTCATCATTGACACTATACATGCTAGGTCAGATAACACAACTAAAACTTGTGATAAGATATACATTACAACTCCCTTATATTTCCTTCGTAAATTTTTCCATTATGTGAATTGATTATAAATTTAACATTTAAATGTTGTTTTATGAATTTTTCACCCATTTCACTAACACAGTCAATAACTATGCTAGAAATATTAATTTTCATTGTTTTAAGTTTATTTATAAAACCATTCCATAGTTCTATTATTGCTTGAGTATCTTGATGTTCTGGTTTTATTACAATTGATGTAAATAAGCACTTTAAGAGTTTAGTGCTTGAATATGTAATTATTTCACTGCCCGTTAGTTCATAATCTTTAAGTTTGCCTTGTTTAATTGCTTGATATGCTTTATCAGTAATTGGCATAAAGTTGATATATCCTATTACTTTATTATCTAGCATTAGCACAGTATAAATATCTGGATTAATTTTAACCCACTCTTTACACTTATCAAATGCACCTATATCTTCGCCTTTAAAGACTAATTTATCAAGTTCTATCATATCTTTTATAAGACTGTCGTTAACTTGATTTACTATGCTAAATTTGCTCATTAAATCTCTCTTTCTAAATCCATTAAATTATCAGTATGTATTACTTTGTTCCAAATCTTAACGTTTTCACTTTTAGTGTCATCTGGATTAACACATAAGGTCCTAGCCCCTGATTGATAAACCCATTCATCATTCATACTATTTCCAATGAATAGCACTTCGCTAGGTTTATATCCTTTTCTTTCACAAAGCTCCTTAATATAAGTTGCCTTACCCTCGTGGTCATATTTAGTGCCCACAATTTCAGTTATATTTCCATTTTCATCAAACAAAAACTCATTTGCTTTAATAGCTGTAATATAACGATTATTGGGTCCTAGAACCTTTTCTATGACCGATATGATATTTCCACTAACAATATGTAATTCAAGGCTTCTATCGTGCAAATATTTAATTAAATCTTCGGCTCCTTGAATAAGTGTCATATCATCGGTTATTTCATCAAGTTTTTGTTTAGAAAAACCTTTTTCTTGAAATGCTTCGAGTGTTAGTTCACACCACTCTTTATGGGTTATATTTCCACTCATAAATCTTTTAAAAAGACTTACATAGTAAGAGTCTGGGCCAATATCATGGCCAAGTTCTTTCCAAATTCTTTTCCAAAGATTGCCTTTCTTTTCAGTTAAAGTTCCATCAAAATCAAATACTACTGCCTTCATATTGCTCCAATTTATAATTCTATATGTTCGCTTTCAATCTTTTTAACAAGTTCAAGGTCTACTTTATATAATTTAAGGTCTTCAAGTTCTTTTGCTGTACACCATTTTAAAGTCATATTGTTTTCAAACTCACCTTCTAAACCTTTTGCATTTAAATTGCCTTTTTCCACTTCGCAAAGATAAATATAGCAAACTCTTTTATTAGGAAAAGTTATGCCTTCGAATTCCCAATCAACAGAGTAGTAATCTCTAGCAATATATTTAAGTTTGGTAACCTTTGCACCTGTTTCTTCTAAAACTTCTCTAACAACTGCTTGTCTAGTTGTTTCGCCATCATCTACTGAACCACCAGAGAACATTGCTTTGTTTCCGTTTCTAATAAGAGTTAGATATTTATCTCCATCTTTGATAATTGCGCCAACTTTTCTTGTAAGTTTGCCAGCTTTGTATTTTTCATAATAAAACTTTGATTTTTCGTAGAAGTAATCACTCATATATTTTCTCCTTATTTTAAAGTAAATCCGCCATCAACTACAAGCGCTTGACCTGTTATGTAAGTTGCTTTATCGCTTAATAAAAATTCAACTGCATCTGCAATTTCCCTTGGTTTACCAACTCTCTTAATAACTGAAACATCCGTTGTCCAGCTTGGATCGTTTCCTAAACTTTCAGTGAGTGGAGTATCAATCAATCCAGGCGCAACAGCATTAACTCTAACTTTATCGCCAAGTTTTCTAGCAAAAGATTTAGTTAAGGAAATTATTCCTGCCTTTGTAGCTGAATAAATAACAGCAAAAGGTTCTCCAATAATTCCGTCAACTGATGCTAAATTTACAATGCTTCCATTGTCTGATGTTTCATGAATAAGATTTCCAAAGATTCTTAAACATCTAAATGTTCCTTTTAGGTTAACATCTATTGTTTTATCAATGTTTTCATCAGTAATATCATCAATTCCACAAGGAGTAGGGATTATACCTGCATTGCAAACTAGACAATCTAATTTTCCATATTTTTTAATAATAAATTCTTTAAGTTTTAATAAATCTTTTTCCTTTGAAATATCTGCTTTAAAAACAGAAACTTTATCATTATTAAATGTGATGTTTTCACAATCAGTCATAATAACATTATATCCAACATCTATTAATTTTTTTGAAACAGCAAAGCCAATTCCTTTCTTTGCTCCTGTAACTAAACATATTTTATCCATAAATTCTCCTAAATTGTATTAATTGGCTTATTATTAAAAAATGCTTCAATATTTTCTATACATAAGTTAATCCTATTATTCTCACTTTCGTTTGTATCATAAGCTCGATGATAAGTGCAAACAACATTATCATATGTTAATAAATCTGATGGCACTTGTTGTTGGTCAACATCATCAAGACTTATACCAAACAATTTATTTTCTTTTAAAAACTCGTTTAAGTCATCAAGATTAACAATTCCACCTGTTGTTGAAGTTAAAATCGCACTAGATTTCATTTGTTTTAATTCTTTTAGCCCAATCATATTTCTTGTTTGTGGAGTAAGTTTACAAGTATTACACACAATATCACAAGTTGATAGCAAAGTAGATAGTTCAACATCTTTAATATTTGGCAAATTTCTTGGAGTTCTATTATACGCAACAATCTCAACACCAAATATAGATAACAATTCAGCAAGTCGCTTACCAATATTTCCTAAACCAATAATACCAACTTTTTTACCTTCTAATTCTAAACCACGATTAAATCCTACATTTTCACCAGATTTATAAGTGTTATTAAAGTTTGTAATATGTTTTGCACAATCTAAAATTAAAGCTAGATGATGTTCAGCAACAGCATTAGTAGAATAGTTTGGAGTGTGAGATATAACAACACCTTTTTCTTTTGCCATATTAATATTTTTAACCCATTCATATCCAGTGTAAGGCAAACAAATAAATTGTCCTTTTTTCATTTCTGCTAAAATAGGATTAGGGTCTAACCAATCAAGTAAAATAGCATCAGCATTCTTAATAGCTTCATCAATTTCTTTTTGATTTGCTTTTTCAAAATACCTTACATCTCCAAGAGTATTAAGTTTTTCTATGTGTTTAGCACTAAAATCAAAGTGTTCTAATATATAAATTTTTTTCATGTAATCTCCTTACTTTAGATATTTAGTAAAATCAATGTTTTTATATTGATTTGTGCCTTCTTGTAATTCTTTAAATAATTTTTTTGTAACTTTATTAGCTTTGTTATATTCTGCTTTTGAAATTTCCTTATTTTTAAGTGCTTCCTTGAGTTCATCTTCATCTACGACTACAATCTTATTATCACTTGTATAAATCATTATATCAGTGTAAATATCAATATAATAAGGA
>JBJEXU010000015.1:0-4276 GCA_051886095.1 Christensenellales bacterium
AAGTCTATGAAGGCTGTATGCCTATTGAAGTTCTTGCTAAAAGAGGCGAAGATGCTATAAGATTTGGTCCATTAAAGCCAGTTGGACTTAAAGACTCAAAGACAGATAAAACTCCTTATGCTGTTGTTCAATTACGCAAAGAGACTTTTGGAAACGATTACTATAATATTGTAGGTTTTCAGACCAATCTTACTTATCCCGAACAAAAAAGGATTTTTAGGCTCATACCAGGACTTGAAAATGCCGAATTTCTAAGACTAGGCACTATGCACAAAAATACATATATTCAGTCACCTAAAATCTTAGATGAAACATTCCAAATGAAAAAATATCCCAATGTATTTTTTGCAGGGCAGATAACAGGTGTTGAGGGGTATGTTGAAAGTATTGCAAGTGGTCTAGTTGTTGGTCTCAATATGTACAATTACTTAAATAATAAAGGTAAAATTTTATTTGACAAACACACCTTAATTGGTGCATTATGTAAATATATAGCATTCAAAACTGGAGATTTTCAGCCAATGAGTGCTAATATGGGTCTTATTAATTATGAAGAATTTAAAGAAAAAGACAAAAAACTAAAGAATTTAAAATTATCTGAAATCTCCCTAAGTAAGATTAGAGAGTTAAAAGAAAAGGAGCAAATATAAAATGGAACTTAGAGGTACAACAATTATTGGTGTAAAGAAAGATGGAAGAACAATTATTGCTGGTGATGGTCAAGCAACTTTAGGTGAGCACGTTATTATGAAGAGCAATTCTAAGAAAGTTAGAAGAATTTTTAATGATAAAGTTGTTATTGGTTTTGCAGGTTCAGTTGCCGATGCTTTTGCACTTGAGGCAAGATTTGAAGAACTACTTCAGAAATTTAGCGGAAACCTACTTAGAAGTGCAGTTGAGGTTGCGCTTGGTTTTAGAGATGACAAGTATCCTAGGAAACTTGATGCACAAATGATTGTTGCAGATAAAAATCAGATGCTTATAATTTCTGGTGGTGGCGAAGTAATTGAACCAGAGAGTAATGTGTGTTCTATTGGTAGTGGTAGTCTATATGCTATGGCAAGTGCTAGGGCTTTAATGGAGAATACCGACCTTGACGCTATGGAAATTGCTAAGAAAAGTATGAAAATTGCTAGTGATATGTGTGTTTACACCAATGACCACTTAACAATAGAGGAGGTTTAATATGAACTTATCACCTAAAGATATAGTTAATGAATTAGATAAATATATTATTGGTCAGACTGAGGCTAAGAAGGCTGTTGCTATTGCACTTAGAAATAGATATAGAAGAAGTCAATTACCTAAAGAACTTAGAGACGAAATAACCCCTAAAAATATTATTATGCAAGGACCTACTGGTGTGGGTAAAACAGAAATTGCAAGACGACTTGCTAAACTTGTTAAAGCACCATTTATAAAGGTTGAAGCAACTAAATTTACCGAAGTCGGTTATGTCGGTAGAGATTGCGAAAGTATGATAAGAGACTTAGTTGAGTATTCTGTTAGACTTGTAAAAGAGGAAAAAATTGCTGAGGTTAAACATAAAGCCAAGGCTGTAGTTGAAAATAAACTTGTCGATGCTATTTACAATGCTAAAAGAGAGCAGAACAAAGATGAAGAGATTAACAAGGCAACAATCTTAGAGGATTTGCAATCTGGCAAACTTAATAGTGATATCATTGAAGTTGTTATTAACGAACAACCTAAACCTATTGGTATGATAGGTGGAATGGGACCTGAAATGGATATTGGCAATGTTCTTGGCAGTATTTTCCCTGGTCAGAAAAAGAAGAAAAAGTTAACAGTTGCTAAAGCCTATGAACTAATGCTTCAAGAGGAAAGCGACAAGTTGATTGACAATGAAAGTGTTAATTCCGAGGCAATTAGAAGAGCAGAACAAGATGGTATTATTTTTATTGATGAGATAGATAAAATTGCAGGCAAAGGGTCTTCTAATAGAGGTCCTGATGTTAGTAGAGAGGGTGTTCAAAGAGACATTTTGCCTTTAGTTGAGGGCTCTACTGTAACAACCAAGTATGGTACTATTAAAACAGATTATATTTTATTTATTGCAGCAGGTGCTTTCCATATTAGTAGAATTGAAGATTTAATTCCAGAATTTCAAGGTAGATTTCCAATTAGAGTGGAACTTAATAACCTTAACGCTGATGATTTCTTTAACATTCTTACTCAGCCTAAAAATGCACTTACTCTTCAATATTCGGAATTATTACGAGTTGATAATATTAATATAACATTTAAAGAAGATGCTTTAAGACAGATTTCAATCCTTGCAGAACAAGAGAATGAGACTAGCGAAAACCTAGGTGCAAGACGACTTCACAATATTATGGAGAAATTACTTGAAGATATATCCTTTAATGCTAATGGTGAACATCAAATGATTGATGTTGTTATTGATAAGGCTTATGTGGATAAGGCTTTTGCTGATACTACCAAGAAATACGACCTAAGTAAATATATAATTTAAGCGTCGTAATACTTCGTTACTGACTATAGGTCTATAATGGTCATTTATGTTTAATAAACTCCCATCATACACCTATAGTCGAGCCTTGTCTTACTTGCTTAAATTATATATTTACAGTGATGGAGATAGGGTGGATTAAAATTTTAATTAAGTCGTAATACTGCGTTTACTGCCTGTTAATTTAGAATAGTCATTTATATTAATAAACTCCTATCCTAAATTACAGTCGAGCCTTGTCTTACTTGCTTAAATTATATATTTACAGTAATGGAGATATAGTGGATTAAAATTTTAATTAAGTCGTAATACTGCGTTTACTGCCTGTTAATTTAGAATAGTCATTTATATTAATAAACTCCTATCCTAAATTACAGTCGAGCCTTGTCTTGCTTGCTTAAATTATATATTTATAGTAATGGTGATATAATAAATTAAAATTTTAATTAAGTCGTAATACTGCGTTACTGCCTGTTGATATGAATAGTCATTTAAATATGCAATAATGATGTTTGAAATATGATTAGTAAAATAAGACGACTAATTCTAGTTGCCTTATTTTTTATAATATTTAGTATTTATTTTTATTTTTTGAAATTGTATGATTGAAAAATAATATTACTTATGTTAAACTAATTTAGTTAAGGTGATATATGGATAAAGATTTGCAAAAAGAAAAAGAATATCTTAATTCAACACTTGAACTTGTAGGTAGCAGGTTAAGCGAACTAAAACAATCTTCTAAAAAATTAGAAGGTGTTTTTGATGAATCTAATGAAGAGTATTTTGATTACCTTAAACATAATGCGAACAAAATTAACGAAGAAGATGTTGTAGAACTTGTTAATATGCAAGGCAGGCTTGATGATTTACAACAAGATACTATCGACTATATTAAACAAGAAAAAATATATAACAAAATGTTAGATAAACCATATTTTTCTAGTATAGTTATTAATGAAAATAATTCTCTAGAGAATGAAAAATATTATATAGGCATAAATTCTCTTATTGATGATAACAAATTGTTTAAAGTGGTTGACTGGCGTTCCCCAATAGCAAGTATTTTTTATGATTATGAACAGGGACAATGTGAGATTAAAACAAATTCATCAATCTTAAGATGCAATTTACTTAACAAAAGGCAATATGGAATATCTTTAGGTCAATTAAATTTTTATTTTGATACTACAATTAATATTGAGGACGATATTCTAAAAACTGCTCTTGCAAGTAGTACTAGTGACAAGATGAAGTCTATTGTTCAGACTATTCAGCGAGAACAAAATGCTATTATTCGTGGTGATGAGAATAAAAATTTAATTGTTCAAGGTGTTGCAGGCTCGGGTAAAACTGCAATAGCATTACATAGAATAGCCTATTTATTATATAAAATGAAGGGAAAAATTAATTCCAGTAATTTGGTATTTATATCTCCAAATAATGCCTTTTCTTCGTATATTTCTTCAGTTTTGCCAGACCTTGCAGAAGACGATATTGAGAAACTGCAACTTGATTTAATCGCAAGGAAATTATTAAAGAAACATTTAATTTTAGAGAGAAAATATGAGCAAATTGAGAGACTAATTAATACTAACATTTTAGATGATTTTAATTACAAAACCAGTTATCAATTTCTGCTTGATTTATTAGATTATGCTAACAAGAATTATATTGATAATTTTCATATTGATAATTTAATTATTAAAGACATAGAAATTGATGTTAATAAAATCTATGAACTTTTCTTTCATAGATATTCGGATAGGGATTTGTTTACAAGAC
>JBJEXU010000016.1:0-4230 GCA_051886095.1 Christensenellales bacterium
CCTTTTGATAATTAATTTCAAACACACTTTTATGACGGATAGTTAATTATCTATTTGAATATATTAAGTATAAAATTGTAAAGATGGTTAGGCTCGAAGAAAGAGTCTAACTATCTTTTTTCTTTTACTATATTCCAATTCTAAAACTATTTTTCATAAGTGTATTATTTCTCCTATTCTAAAAGACTTATTATAAAAAATTAGATTTTAAAAATTAAATATGTTACAATTAAAAAAATATTAGGAGAAAATTATGAAGAAAAAACTAAAATGGTGGCAAATTGTTTGCTCTATTGTTGCGGGTATCTTAGCACTTTTAGTTTTAGTAGTTGGAAGTTATGTAATTTACATAAGTGCTCAATTTTATAGAATAGAAGACAATCAAAATATTGAAATTAATTCAAATAAAGAAATTTATGTTTCTCTTGGCACCGAATTAAAAATTTCGACATACAATATTGGCTTTGGTGCATATTCACAAGACTTTTCATTCTTTATGGATAGTGGAGAAACTCTTGACGGCAAGCAACTCTATGGTACAGGAAGTGTTGCAAAAGATAAACAAACAGTTGTAGACAACACAACCGGGTCTATTAACACCATATCTTCACAAAATGTAGATTTTGCATTCTTTCAAGAGGTTGATGTCAAAGCAACAAGAAGTTATGGATATAATCAATATCAGCATATACAGAATAGTTTTGATAGTTTTTCATCATCAATTTCAATGAATTTTCATAGTGCTTTCCTTTTTTATCCAATACTTAATCCTCACGGCAAAACAGATGCAGGAATAGTAACTTTAAGTAAATATAATATAACTAGTGCAACAAGAAGAAGTCTGCCAATAGATGAAAGTTTCCCAACAAAGTTTTTTGATTTAGATAGATGTATTCAAGTAACAAGACTTCCAATAAACGATAGCGAAAAAGAACTTGTACTAATTAATGTTCATCTAAGTGCTTATGATGAAGGCGGACTTGTAAGAAAACAACAATTAGAAGTATTAAATGGAATTTTAGAAACCGAAAGAAATTTAGGTAATTATGTTATTGCCGGCGGAGATTTTAACCACGATATCGCATCTAGCATAAATTTATGGGAGACTAATAGAAAACAACCCGAATGGGTTTATCAACTAGACAACACCAACTTAACATCTGGTTATAGATTTGTTGCTAGTACTAATGCCCCAACCTGTAGGTCAACTGACGGACCATATATTAAAGGAGAAAGTTATCTTGTTGTTATAGACGGATTTATTTGTTCAAGTAATGTTGAAACAATTTCTATTACAAATATTGATACCGATTTCCAGTATTCCGACCACAATCCAGCCGTACTTACCTTTAAATTAGGATAATCGACCAAAATATAAATAAAAAAATACTAACTAAATGTTCCCTTAGTAGAACTTATTTAAGTTAGTATTTTTTATTGTTATTAATATTTTTTAAAAAGTAATCACATTAAAATAAATTAACTTACCAACCTACTATCAATTATGCCATTTTACAATCAAATTATAGAACCAAATCACATTAAATTGAGTTTTAAGCCATATCAATTTTTATTTTGGGTATTGACTTTTACTATTTCATCTTTTATAATTTTTATATAAATAAAAAATTGTTCTTACAGAGGTGGAATATGAACAAAGAAGAAAAAATTTATCCCGTAGTTGAAAACAAATATCATTATAATACATTTTATATAGATGTTAATGGAAATTTTAGTGAAAAGTTCTACTATGCAGGGGATTATAAAGATGGTTTTGCTGTTGTTAAAATAAAACCAAATGGGCCTTGGAAATTTAGAGATGTTGATGGTAATCTAAGTGATGTTTTTTATGACGCATGGGGTTATCGCGAAGGTTTTTCAGTTGTTCAACAAAAGCAAAATGGACTTTGGAAATTTAGAGATGTTGATGGTAATCTAAGTGAAGGTTTTTATGACGTAGATAATTATTACAATGGTTTTGCCCGTGTCAAGAAAACAAAAAATAGCCCTTGGCAATTTAGAGACGCCGATGGAAATTTAAGTGAAGAATTCTTTTATGCAGGTAATTATTCTAACGGCCTTGCTCGTGTTAAGAAAACAGAAAATAGTGGTCATCAATTTAGAGATGCCGATGGAAATTTAAGTGAAGAATTCTTTGACGCATATGCTTATTTAAAAGGTTATGCCTGTGTCAGAAAAACAAAAGACAGCCCTTGGCAATTTAGAGATACAGAAGGCAATTTAAGTGAAGAATTCCATTATGTCGAAGATTATTGTAGTGACGGTTTTGCCTGTGTCAGAAAAACAGAAAATAGTGGTCTTCAATTTAGAGATTTGCTTGGAAGAGTAAATTTAAGAACACAATCTGGTATAGATTTTTATAAATTTTCACAAGGCAAGATTACATTAGATGATTTAGACGACAAATATTTTCTAGATAAGGTTTTTTATAATGGAGTATTATCTCTACTTAAAAAACAGTTTCAAAACTATATTAATGGAAAATATACCACTGATGAAAATGTAAATATACAGGAAGAAACATCTAAAGCCAAAGCATTAGTTGAAAAAGTGCAAATGAAAAGAGAACTTGCACTTTCACAACAAAAAACTACAGAAAATCGTAAAAAATTAAATTCGGAAATTGATGCTATTTTTACCCCATTAGATTAAGGAGTGATAACAATGAAAAAAGAAGAATTTATACAATATGCTAAAGAGTACTTTGACTCTATGTTAATTCCTACAAAAGAAAGTGAAAATTTAACCTCAAAAATAATGAATTACGTTACTAAAAAGAAATTGACAAATTAATTTATTAAAAACTCAATTAAACTACTAAAAAACAAATAAGGCACCTATAGAAGTAAACCTTAATAGGTGTCTTATTTTGTTTTCTAGAAACACAGTATTGAAGTCATTTCTTAACACCAACCCACTCTCACACCACTACAATCGAGTGTAAAATACAAGCAAGACAAGGCTCGACTGAAAAATAAGCAAGGAGTTTATTAAATATAAATGACTTGTTTATTTTTTAGGCAGTAAACACAGTATTGCGAAGTATTTTACACTCGATTGGCGCTGTTAAATACATTACACATCTTATCCTTTACAACTTTTTTGATAAGTTCCATACCTTCGGTATTATATTTTCGCATATCTACATTTTCTGGATTTTCGGTTAAAGATTTTCTGATGCCTGCAGTAAAGCAAAGTCTTAGGTCGCTATCAACATTTACTTTGCAGACATTGTGAGTGCAAGCCTCTCTTAACATCTCTTCAGGGATTCCGCAAGAGCCTTTTAGTTTAGCACCATATTGTTCGGCAAGTTGTACCATATCTTGAGGAATTGAACTAGCACCGTGTAGAACAATAGGAAAATTAGGAAGCAATTCTTCAACCTTCTCTAGAATGTCAAATCTAAGTTTAGGTTCTCCCTTAAATTTAACAGTTCCGTGACTAGTGCCAATAGCAATAGCAAGACTGTCCACCCCAGTTGCTTTAACAAAATCATAAGCCTGTTTTGGGTCGGTATATCTAGCATCATCTTCGGAAGCACTTACCTCGTCCTCAACTCCAGCAAGAACTCCTAGTTCAGCCTCAACTGTTACATTTCTAGCGTGTGCATACTCAACAACTCTGCGAGTTAAAGCAATATTTTCTTCCACTCTTAGACTTGAAGCATCTATCATTACATTAGTAAAACCTGCATCAATACACATTTTGCAATCTTCAAAAGTTTTGCCGTGGTCTAGATTAAGACAAACAGGCACGCTCATTTTATTTGCATAAGCCTTAGTTATGGCTACAAGTGCTTCAACTCCTGCATATTTAATTGCACCTGTTGAGCATTGTACTATAACAGGACTTTTACATTCTTCAGCAGTATCTAAAATGCTTTTTAGAACTTCAATATTAACAAAGTTAAAAGCCCCTACTCCATATTTACCTTTTAAAGCATTATCAAAAATTACTTTACCATTTACAAGTTCCATTTTTTACTCCTATTTTTTAGTTTAATTAAAAAATTTATTAAATATATATATTTTTTAATGAGTTTTCATATAAATATTTTATTACAAATTATTTTTTTAAGCAAATATTTGATATATTTATCTAATTATAATATTCAAAATATACAAATTTACTTTTTATTTATTTGTTTTTTTTTTAGACTTATTATAAAATATAAGTATAGTGAAAAAATAAAATATAGTTAAAAATTAA
>JBJEXU010000017.1:0-4186 GCA_051886095.1 Christensenellales bacterium
TAAATCGGAAAATGTGCTTAAGTGTCATTATTGTGGTAAAAAATTTAAAACTTTAACTAAATGTCCAGAGTGTGGGAGTGATAGTATAAAACTTGGGGCTACTGGCACTCAACAAGTGGTGGAATTATTAAAAGAACATTTTAAAGATATTCCAATCTTTAGACTTGATAACGATAGTGTTACTTCAAAAGATGCTTATTCTAAGATTTTAGGTGAATTTGCTAAAACAAAGCCATCTATACTTGTTGGCACTCAAATGGTTACAAAAGGACACGATTTCCCAAGTGTAACTCTTGTTGGAATAATAGATGCAGATATTTCTCTATTCAATTATAGTTACAAAGCAAACGAAACAACTTATCAACTTATGACACAAGTTGCAGGTAGGGCGGGAAGAGACGAGAAAAATGGCTATGTAGTTCTTCAGACTTATGTACCTAGAAATGCGGTGTATTTAACTTGTGCAAATTATGATTTCTTAAAGTTTTATGACAAAGAAATTAATTTAAGAGAAACAACCAAATTTCCACCATTTGCGAAAATTGTAAGAATTTTAGTGACCTCTACTCAAGATGATATTGCTAAAGATGCCACACATAGTGTAATATTAAAACTTAAAGAATTTAGAATTAAATATGGCAAAGAGTTCTTCTTTCTAGAGGCAATGAAATCACCCGTTTCAAGAATAAAAAACAAACATAGATATCAAATTGTTCTTAGATATGCAAATAATATAGATAACGAAGTACTTAAAGAAATTTATGAACTATTAGATAAGATAAAAAATAATAAACTAAGTATTTTTGTAGAAAATAATCCTACTTCACTTAGTTAAGGAGAAAAATTATGGCAATTAGAAATGTTATACAAAATGGCGATGAAATATTAAGAAAGAAAAGCAAACCTGTCAAAGATTTCGATGAGAAACTTTGGGAATTGCTTGATGATATGCGTGAAACAATGGTTAAGAGTGATGGGGTGGGACTTGCCGCTGTTCAAGTAGGAGTTCTTAGGCGTGCAATAGTTCTTGATGTAAACCATATGAAAATTGAACTCATAAATCCAGTGATTTTAGATAGCATTGGAGAACAAATTGAGAAAGAGGGATGTCTTAGTTGCAAAGGTGAATGGGGCTGGGTAAAAAGACCTAAAGAAGTCACCGTTAAAGCACAAGATAGATATGGCAATGAATTTGTGATTACTGGGGTTGATTTGCTTGCTAAGGCTTTTGCTCACGAGATTGACCACTTAGAGGGTATACTTTTTGTAGATAAAGTAATCAAAGATTATAATCCTAAAACTAAAAATAAACATAAAGAGTAAGGTTTTATTTTATGAAAGTAGTTTTTTTTGGAACGCCAGAATATGCTGTTCCCGTTCTTCAAGCAATTATTGATAGCAGTCACGAGGTAGTCGCAGTTGTATCACAACCTGACAAGCCAAAAGGTCGTAACAATAAACCTGTTCCCACACCTATAAAAGAACTTGCACTTAAATATGGTATTAAGGTATTTCAGTTTGAACATATTAGAAAAGATGATATTTCTGAATTACTTAACATTCCTGCAGATATATATGTTACTTGTGCTTATGGTCAAATACTTGGCGATAATGTTTTATATGCTAAAAAATTTGGTGTAATTAATCTTCACGGAAGTTTACTTCCTAAATATAGGGGTGCTAGTCCCATTCAATCTGCACTAATTAATAATGAGAAAGTTACAGGGGTGACAATATTAAAGTCAGAAAGGGGAATGGACGATGGAGATATACTTACAAGTGAGAGTCTAGAAATTGCAGAAGATGATAATGCAATTACTTTATTTGATAAGTTGTCTAAACTTAGTGCAAGTATGATTGTTCCAATGCTAGATAAATTTGATAGCGGTGAGGTTAAGTACATAAAACAAAATAGTAATCTTGCAACTAAATGTGTGATGTTTACAATCGATATGGGAACTATTGATTTTAGTAGACCTGCTAGGGATATTGTTGGACTTATTAAAGGACTTGCTATGTGGCCTAATGTTAGAATTGATATTGACGGTGTGTATTTTAAATTGTTTAATGCTAAAATATCTAGTCTTAATATTCCTAATTTACATACTGCAGTAAATGGTGAAGTTCTGGTTGCTAATAATAAACAAGGTTTACATATTAAATGCGGTGATGGTGTAATTGAAATTACAGAATTGTTACCTATTAATTCTAAGAAAATGACCGCAAAAAGTTATTTGAATGGTAAAACTATAAATATTGGAAGTATTGCAAAGTGAATAAAGAACTAAATATTTCTTATAAGATACTGTCTAGGGTAATTCTAGATAAATCTTATGTAAGTATTGAACTTAATAAGTTTCTAACTAAAGATAATAAAAATTTTAATTCAGCATTAGTAACTAAAATTGTTTATGGTGTTCTTGAGAAAGATATTATGCTAGAACATTACATAAGTCAGTATATTAGCAAAACACCAAAGCCAGAAATTTTAATAATTCTTAAAATAATTGCTTATGTTTCTAAGGCTGTTAATTCCATTCCCGACTTTGCTCTTGTGAATGAAATGGTTAGTTTAACTAAGACAATCGAACCTCATCAATCGGGTTTTGTTAATGCTGTTTCTAAAAAATTAATTGGTGGTAAATTAGTTCTTCCAGATAAAAAGAACTTAAATAAATATCTTAGTGTTAGATATAACTATCCAGAGTGGGTAATTGCGGAATTGTTAAAAACTCACGATACTGAGTTTGTTATTGAACTTATTTCTAAGGAACTTACTAATCTTACTCATATAAGAGTTAATCTTAATAAGATTAAACCCGATAAATTCAGACAAATACTTAAAGATAAAGATATTCTAATAAAAGATAGTCTTTATGATTATACAATGTATGTTGATTATGCTAAACTTCTTAAATATGATGAACTTAAGGATTATTATATAGTTCAAGGCCTACCTAGTATTATAACTTGTAATGTTTTAGGTGCTACTGCTGGCAAAGTACTTGATGTGTGTTCTGCACCAGGAGGGAAGAGTGTATATCTAGCACAAGACAAATCTTTAAATGTTTATGCGTGTGATATACATAAGCATAGAATAGAACTTGTTAAAAAATATGCTAGTTTATATAATGTTAAACTTGAAACATTTGTTGCTGATGGCACTAAACTTAATCCCGATTGGGTGGAGAAATTTGATTATGTACTTTGTGATGTGCCTTGTAGCAATATTGGTGTATCGCGAAAAAAACCAGATGTTTTTCTTAATAAATCTAAATCAGATATGCTAACACTTGCTGGTATTCAATATGAAATTTTAAGTAATAGTGCAAATTATGTTAAAAGTGGTGGAGTGCTTCAATATTCGACTTGTACTATACTAGATGCTGAAAACAAAGGTGTTGTTGAGAAATTCCTAAAAAATCATAAAGAATTTGAATTAACACCTATTAATTGTAAAGATATTAATATTACTAATGATAATAATATGTATACATTTTATCCTAATTTAACAGGTACCGAAGGGTTTTTCATTGCAAGAATGGTTAAAAAATAAATACAATAAGGAGTAAAAATGAATATTTTACTAGATTATAATAAAAACGAACTTTATCAAATGCTAGAAAGTTTTGATGAACCTAGATATAGGGTAGACCAATTAATCAACGCAATATATAGTGGCAAAGATTATGACGACAAAATTAATTTGCCTAATTCTCTTATGTCTAAACTAAAAGAGTATAATTATATTCTTCAACCTATTAAAATTAGGAAAGCATTAGAGAGTTCATCTAAAGACAAAACAATTAAATTCCTTTATGATTTGCCAGATGGCAATATTATTGAGGGTGTGCTTATGAGATATGCATTTGGAAGTACATTATGCATTAGTACTCAAGTAGGTTGTAAGATGAATTGTGCTTTTTGTGCAAGTGGTCTTAATGGCTTTGTTCGTAATCTTTCTGCTGGTGAAATTTTAGGTCAATTTGTGGCTGTTAATAAATATTTAGGTGGAAGTCTAAAAGATAGAAAGATTACTAATGTTGTACTTATGGGTAGCGGTGAGCCACTTGACAACTTTGATAATGTTAAAAAATTCTTAGAACTATTAACCAGTGATGATTGTTTTAATTTAAGTGTTAGGAATATTTCCATTTCCACTTGTGGTATCCCTAGTAAGATTGAA
>JBJEXU010000018.1:0-4174 GCA_051886095.1 Christensenellales bacterium
AAAAAAAGGTGATACGATAGGTTATGATAGAACTTTTAAAGTAAATAAACCTATGAAAATAGGTATAGTTCCAATAGGATATGCAGATGGTCTTAATAGAAAATTATCAAATAAATTTGATGTTATTATATCAGGCAAAAAACATCGAATTGTAGGTCTTATTTGTATGGATATTTTTATGGTTGATATCACAAACGATGATATTAATGTTGGGGATAAAGTAACTATTCTTGGAAATAGCGGTGGAGAAAGTATTTCTCTTCAAGATATGGCAGATATTGTAGAAACATCTCCTTATGAAATTATGTGTGATTTTAATTATAGACGAATGAATTATATTGTAAAAAATAATAAAAATACATAATTATTAATAAATATTCATAATTTTTTTTTATATCTAATCCGATTGATTAATTGCAATCGGATTTATTTTATAGTAAAATAATCATAAAACATACATCTTAAGGGAATAAAATGAGAATAATTGCAGGTAAACATAGAGGGCTTAATTTAAATACCTTTGAAGCGGATAATATTAGACCTACTATTGATAGAGTTAGGGAGAATATTTTTAATAAAATCCAATTTGAAATTGCTAATAGTTGTGTTCTTGATTTGTTTGGCGGTACTGGTGCTGTTAGTTTAGAGTTTATTAGTAGAGGTGCTAGTGAGGTAATAACTGTTGATAATAATCCAAATAGTATTAAACTTATTAAGAAAAATTTTGACAAGGCTAAAGAAAAACTTAATCTTATAGAGAAAGATTTTAAAGATGCTTTATTTTTATTAAAAAATAAAAAATTTGATTATATTTTTTCAGACCCACCATTCGCTGAAAATTATGGTGAAGAAGCACTAAATTTAATATCTAATTATGATATGCTTACAGAAAACGGATTAATAATTTATGAGCATATTAATAACAAAGAATTTAATATTCCTAAAAATATGATTTTAGTTGATAATAAAAAGTATGGAACTGTGTCTGTATCTTTTTTAAGGTGGGCTAATGATTAGAGTTATAAATATTAAGAAAGACAATCCTAATAGTGATTATGCACTATTTCTAATTGATGAAGAAATAAAATATTCAAGGGCTATTGGTAATAGGGCGGTTGTAATTATTCACGGATATGGTTCGCACGGAAGCGGTGGTGTCATTAAAGAAGCAGTTAAAGAGTATTTGCCAATTTTAAAGAAAAAACACATAATTGAAGATTATGTATTTGGAGAAAATTGGGGCGTTACAAATCCTTCTAAAGTGCATATGTGTTCCGTTTGTCCCGAACTTATATTGCACGAGAATTTGAAGAGTTTAAATAGTGGAGTGTCGGTAATTTTGATATAAATGAATACTTTGTGAAAAAAGAAACACTTATTTTTGTGTTTCTTTTTATCATTTTAAAATTTTTAAGTTGATAATTACTTTAGATTAATTTGTGATTTATAAAAAGTCTTTAAGACTTTCAACGAATTTTTCCTCACTACCAGTTATTAGATTACAAATTTTTAATAGTTTTTCATTTTTACTAGGGTAATCGCTTTTAGATTTTATCATCTCGGTTATTCCCATTGTTGTGCCTTGTGTAAGCATTTCTGCAAGGTGTTGAGTTTCGTCATTTAGCATAGATTTCATTTTAATACTAGCAAACGATGAACCTTTGAGAAAAATGTTTACATCTGATGGCTTATGTTTTAATTCTTCAGATAATTTTTCTAATTCTTCTGTTGTATCCAAATAAAAATCATTTTGTTTTCTAAGTAATTCTTCTAATTTGCTATCTTTAATTTTGTCTATAATGCAATCTATAGCAAAACTTGCCATTCTAACATTCTTATAAGCGTTATCTAGAAGTTTAGTTGTAATTTCATATTCTTTCTTATCTATTTCCATAAAAATTTCCTTTTTATTTTTAGTGTTTCAATAAAACAATTTTTTATACAAAAAACAAAATTATGATATTTAATTAATTTAAATTATTTTCATTTGATTTGTTATCTAATTATAAATAATATATATATAAAATTTTTATTAAATAAATCATTGACAAAATTGTTTGGATATGGTAAATTATATTCGAGCCACTTGGAATAGGCTAAAAAATTTGGGCGATTTTTTTGTGCTCAATGCCTACACAGTGAGTCTGGTTAGAGGAGGTAGAATAATGTACGCAATAGTTACAACAGGTGGCAAGCAATATAAAGTTAGTCAAGATGAAGTTATCTATGTTGAGAAGTTAGATGCTAAAGTTGGTGACAAGGTTAATCTTGATGTTATGATGCTTGTTGATGGAGATAAAGTGACTAATGGTAATCCATTAGTTAAAGATGCTGAAGTTGTTGCTGAAGTTCTAGAACAAGGTAAAGAAGACAAAGTTGTTGTTTTCAAATATAAAGCAAAGAAGAACTATCGTAGAAAACAAGGTCATAGACAACCTTTCACAGCATTAAAAATAGTTTCGGTTAAATAATTATGACGAAAATTAAATTATTTAAAAAAGACGAATATTTTGTTGGTTTTGAATGTTCAGGTCATACTGGATATGATGAGAGTGGCAAAGATATTCTATGTGCTACTATTTCTGGAATTACACAATCTGTTACTTTAGGCTTAAGGGAAGTTTGTGGAATTAAAATAAAATTAAATCGTAATAGTGGCGGTTATTTAAAAGTGGAATTGCCTAGTAATTTAGATATTGAGTTAGTAGAGAAATCGCAAGTTTTGTTTGAAACTTTAAAAGTATCTATAGAAGATTTAATTACAGGTTATTCTAAGTATATTTCAATGGAGGTAATAGAGAATGTTTATTAATATTCAACTGTTTGCTCATAAGAAAGGTCAAGGTACATCAAAGAACGGCCGTGACTCAAGAAGCAAGCGTTTAGGTGTTAAATGTGCAGATGGACAAGTAGTATCTGCTGGTTCTATTATCATCAGACAAAGAGGAACTAAAATCAATGCTGGCAAGAATGTTGGTGTTGGTAGAGATTATACCTTGTATGCAACTGCTGATGGTAGAGTAAAATTTGAGAACGAAACCAAAGATAAGAAAAGAGTAAGTGTTTATCCTGCTGAATAACTTTGGGTATTTTTTAGCCAACTTTTTAAAAAAGTTGGTTTTTCATTTTTTAGATGATATTTAAGGTTAATGATAAATGGAATTTGAAGAATTTGATGATTACATATTGGTAAATAAGACTCCTGATTTTGATGTTAAACAAACGCTTGAGTGTGGTCAGGTATTTAGATACAAAGTGCGAGATTTTGGCTATACGGTATATAGTTCTGACCAAAAAGCGGATATTTATTGTCAAGAAGACCATATAAAAATATTTACTAATAACAAAAAATATTTTATTAATTACTTTGATTTTTGTACAAACTATGATAAAATTAAATCAAGTTTGAAAGCAAATCCAATTCTTTCAGATGCTATAAATTATGGTAATGGTATTAGAATACTAAATAGTAATCCACTAGAGATGATTATTGAATTTATAATTTCACAGAATAACAATATTCCTAGGATAAAGACAATAATCGAGAGAATATGTGAAGCCTATGGTGAGGATAAGGGTGATTATTATGCCTTTCCTACACTAGATAAATTAAAGGAAATTCCATTAGAATTTTTTACAAATATTAAGTGTGGTTATAGGGATAAATATTTATATTCTACTATTCAAATGTTAGACTATAATCAAATAGATAGAATAAAATCTTTGCCTACTAGAGATGCAAGAGAGGAACTTATGAAATTTAAAGGCATTGGTAGGAAAGTTGCTGATTGTATTTTGTTATTTGGTTTTAGAAAAACAGATGTATTTCCTACCGACACTTGGGTTGTTAAGGCATATAACCAAATTTATAACAAAAATGAGAGTAATGCTATTAAAATCTCTAATTATTTTGTTGATATATTTGGAGAATTATCGGGATTTGCACAACAATATCTATTTTATAAAATGCGTGATAGCAAAATGGGAGAAAAATTATGAAAGAGAAGAAAATTGCATTGTTAATTGATGTAGACAATGTTAAAATTGGTGCTGAGGCTTTTAATGAATTGTATGAAAAACTTTTATCTATAGGTGATGTTGTTTATTGTAAGTTCTATGGTTACAATGATAGAAAACACTTATATTTAAGTGAAGTTATTTCTAAGTATGGATA
>JBJEXU010000019.1:0-4162 GCA_051886095.1 Christensenellales bacterium
TAGTTCCTAAAAGCAAAAACACATAGAAATTTTTAGAAAAAATTTTTTACCTATTCTATGTGTTTTTAAATTAATTATTATCTTTTAAATTAATAGCAATATGAATTTCATCTAATTGTTTCTGTGTAACGGTTGATGGAGCCCCCATTAGTAGGTCTTGAGCATTCTTATTAAGAGGGAAAGCAATTACATCTCTAATAATATTTGTATTACAAATAAACATAAGAAGTCTATCAAAACCAAAAGCACAGCCTGCGTGTGGAGGTGCACCATACTCAAAAGCATTAAATAATGCTGGGAATTTATTCTCAACCACCGACCTATCATAACCGGCAATTTCAAATGCCTTAACCATTACTTCTGGATTATGATTTCTAACGGCACCCGAAAGCAATTCCACACCATTAAGAACTAGGTCATATTGATAAGCATATATGTCAAGAGGGTTTTTATTAAGTAATGCATCTAAACCGCCCTGTGGCATAGAGAATGGATTGTGAGAAAATTCAATCTGTCCCTCATCTCCAAGTTCGTAGAAAGGAAAATCTACAATCCAAACAAATTTGAATTCATCTCCAAGTAGTTCTAGTTCTTCACCAAGTTTATTTCTAAGTGCACTAATAAGCCTTGTTGCTTTAACTGGAGTATCACAAATCATAAATAAACTATCTCCAGCATTTGCTCCAGTTGATTTTAAAATATATTCAATCTCACTATCTTTCAAAAATTTAACCGCGCTACCAGTAAGTCCCTCTTCAGTCATTTTGAACCAACAAAGGCCCTTGCCTTCGTTATCTACGACAAACTTAGTCATAGCATCATACCATTTTCTAGACTTATCGCAAGATGCTTTAATGCATTTAATAGTTTTGCCATTAAATACAGAAAATTCTGCCGTAGTAAGGCCTTTGGTCAAATCAACAACTTTAAGTGGATTTCTAAGGTCTGGTTTATCTGAACAATAATCACGCATTGCATCATTATAAGTCATTCTTTCAAATTTTGGTTCTACTTTCTTGCCAGTAAAATCATAAATTATACTTGACATAAGTGGCTCAATTACATTAAAAACATCTTCTTGAGTTGCAAAACTCATTTCCATATCCATTTGATAAAATTCACCAGGTGACCTATCTGCTCTAGCATCTTCATCTCTAAAACAAGGAGCAATTTGAAAATAGTTATCAAAACCAGATATCATAAGTAATTGTTTAAATTGTTGAGGTGCCTGAGGTAGAGCAAAAAATTTACCGGGATTTAGTCGGCTTGGAACAAGGAAGTCTCTTGCACCTTCTGGACTACTTGAAGTTAGAATTGGTGTCTGAACCTCTAAAAATTCGTGGTTATGCATATAGTTTCTAATATACTGCAAAAGTTTAGACCTAACAATAATTTTTTCGTGGTTATCTATGTTTCTAAGGTCTAGATACCTATATTTAAGTCTAAGTTCCTCTTTAGTATTTTGTGCTTCACTAATTTCAAAAGGCAATACTTTATTACATTCACCAAGTACTTTAATATCACTTGCAACAACTTCAATATCACCTGTTGGCATTTTATTATTTTTACTACTTCTCTCTACAACCTTACCGCTAACAGAAATTACACTTTCTTTATTAGGTATCGCTTGACCATCAAGTATTACTTGTGTAATTCCAAAGTGGTCTCTTAATGTTACGAAAGTAAGTCCACCTAAATTTCTAATGGAATTTACCCAACCAGCAATTCTTACTTCTTTGCCAGCATCACTTAATCTCAATTCACCGCAATTATGTGTTCTATATTCATTATGTGTCATATCAAAATATCCTCTAAAATTTTTACACACATAATTATATAGTTTTTAACATAAATTGTAAAGTTTATTTAGTCTCAATATTTAATTTATCAGCAATAAGTGCTACAAATTCCGAATTTGTAGGTCGTTCATCTTCACTAAGCACTTGTAATTCCAATACATCATTAAGTCTAATCATCTTGCCTTTATTGAAAGAAACTTCAAGTGCGTGCCTTATTGCCCTTTCAACCCTACAAGGAGTTGTTGAAAATTTATCTGCAATCTTAGGATACATCAGTTTGGTAATACTACTTATGTAATCTGGATGTTCCATTATAAGTTTAATAGATTCTCTTAAATAATGATATCCTTGCAAATGTGCGGAAATTCCTATTGATAGAAAAATATCCATAAGTCTTTTGTCTATCTCATTATTCTTCTTGGATTTTATCTCATCGTACTTTTTCATCATTTCTATACTATTATCTTTAGTTTCAATTTCAGTTTTCATAAATTCGTTATTTTCCATTTTCATTCCTCACCTATTTTTAAAATTTTGTTAGTCGCGAAAAAAACAATTAAAATTTAACAAATAAATTCATAAAAACAAACAAAAATCTATCAAAAATTTTGAATTAATCTAAAATAAATTTTTAAAAGTCAAAAATTTCAAGAATTTTAGTCGGCAATAGTCGATTATGGTCGATTATAGTCGGTCAGAATAATGTTTCTAAAAATAATAAAATTTTAAATCTTCTAGTAAAAAGTGACATCACAATCATTTTGTTATTAAATAAGCAATAATTAATCAGCATAAAATTAAGCGAGAAACTACTATACCTCGATTAAACTCTTTAACGTTAGATTAGAAAAAAAAACATATTGATTACAATTAATCAATATGTTTTTTTTAAATATTAAATTTTAAAAGTTACTTACTTTCATCTAAATATGTAGCGAGCATATCGCAGGTGTGAAAAATGACTGCAGTTGGAAATTTATAATAAGCATCACTTAAATAGTATCCGCCACCTTTAATTCTTGCATCAAAACCACCCATATGCCAGTTAATAATCATTGCTTCTTCCCTTGTAAGTCTCATAAATCCGCTAATTATATAAACTGATTTCTCGCCGTGACCATATGGTAAACCATCTTCAACAGTATAGTAAGGAACTTGAACCCAGTTCCCCTCTACTTTTTTGTTTCGCATATCCAGTTTAAATGTATCTATTTTACAAATATCGTGAAGTAATCCGCAAATTGCTATACTTTCGCTATTAATCCTATCTTGATTATCTCCATATTCATTAATTATACTTTTTTTAAATCTTTTATATACATTAATAGAATGTTCAGCAAGACCACCTTCATACGCACTATGAAATTGCGAACTTGCAGGTGCTACAAAGAAATCACTTTTAATTAAGTAATCAAGTAGTTCCTTAGAACCTTCACGATTAATATTTGAGGTATAAATATCTATAAATTCCCTTTTAATTTCACTTACATCTCTCATAATTTTATCCTAATGAATTTTAGTGTGTATATGAAAAGCAACACATATGGCATTAATGCCTAAAATTGCAGTATTGCTAGGAGAAATTTTCTCTATAAACAACTCAAGGTCATCACCAAAGTACTCTTTTAATTTGCTTTCTATATATTCAGCATCTTTATCAGCACGAGAGTGAGATATTGCGATAGGATAATCTCCCACATTTTCTCCCATTTGTCTTATTATTTTTATAAGTTCGTTAAGAGCCTTTTTTCTACCACTAACTTTGTCAACAATTTGCATTTTTCCATCTAAATCTATGGCTAAAATGGGTTTAATATTAAGTGCTGTACCTGTAATTTTATTACTATCTATAAGATTATGATTACTTAGTTCGTCAAAACTATCTACTATCATATACATAGCAATTTCATTTTTTAATGTATTTGCTTTCTGAAGTAACTCATCAATCGTGCTACCATTTCTATACATTTTAGCAATCAAGAAACTAAATATACCTTGACCAACAGACATATTAGAAGAGTCTATTAATTCAAATCGTCTTGTTGGATACTTTTTAGTTAAAGTAGTTTTCACAGATTCAAGAACTGATAAATCTAGAATATTTACACTTGTATGTATATAGATAATATCATCACCTTTAATTGCTGGTTCAAATATATCAATGTATTCTTGTTTGGTAAGTGGTCTATTGTTAATTATAACGCCCTTTCTACATTTTGAATAAAACTTATCATAATCAAATTCGTCAGAAAAAGACAAAACATTATCATTAATAGAATAAGGCAAATTAATACATTCAATTCCAAGTTTTTTTATATTATCAGAACTTAAATCACAACCACTATCTACAAATAATAAACTCA
>JBJEXU010000020.1:0-4096 GCA_051886095.1 Christensenellales bacterium
GGTATTTATTCTAATGCAAAAATGAATGACCAGCAGATTAAAAAGTATTGTAAAATTAGTTATGAGGCAGATAAAATGCTAAGATATGCTTTTGAAAAAATGAATTTAAGTGCAAGAGCGTATAATAGGATTTTGAAAGTTGCAAGAACTATTGCAGATTTAGAAGGAAGTGAAAACATATTAGATGACCATATTATGGAAGCGATTTCATATAGGTCTCTAGATAGTAAATATTGGAGTTAATAATGTATAATAGAACTGAGAAAATTGTAATGTGGCTATCTACATTTGAATTTATGAGTTATAAGAAAGCAAAGTTTTTAGTAGATAATTTTGATTTAGATACTTTATTTGATAATATAGAAGATTTTTCTTCAGATTTGCTTAAATGTTTTAGTAAGCCTGAGTTAACTGAACTGGTTAGAAATAGGAATTTATCTTATATTGAAAAAGTAATCAAAAATTATGATGAATTAGGCATAACTATAGTCACTATTAGAAGTAATGCATATCCAGAATTACTCAAAGAAATAGATAGTTCTCCAATAATTCTATATTGCAAAGGTGATATAAATTTATTAAAAACCGATTGTCTGGGCGTTGTTGGAACTAGGCGTGCTACTAAATATGGCAAAGATTTAGGAAATAAATTCGTTAAAGATATTGCTAGCGAAGGCATTACAATAGTTAGCGGGCTTGCTGAAGGTATTGATACTGTTGCACATAAAAGTACTTTAGAAGTGGGTGGCAAAACTATTGCTGTTCTAGGTGGAGGTTTACTTAACCTTTATCCTAGTTCAAATATTTCTCTTGCTGAAGAGATAGTTAAGAAAGGTGGATTACTTGTTAGTGAATATAAACCTAGCGAGCAAGCACTTAGTTATCATTTTCCTATTAGGAATAGAATAATTGCTGGACTTTCTAAGGCCATACTTATAGTTGAGGCTACTGAAAAGAGTGGAAGTATGCATACTAAGAATTATGCACTGGATTATAATAGAGAAGTATTTGCAATGCCGGCAAGAATTAATGATATATATAGTATTGGCTGTAATAAATGTATTCAGAATGGTCAAGCACGAATGGTGTTGCATCAACAGGAGATTATAGAATTTTTTGGCAAAAAGGTTCAAGACAATACTGAAGAAAAACATATCCAGTTGACTTGCGAAGAGCAGTTGATATATGATACATTATTAGGACACGAGAAACATTTTGACGAAATCAAAAAAGATACGGGATTGGAGGTTAAAGTACTTCAAACCTTGCTAATGCGATTAGCACTTAAAGGAATTGTTAATAAATTACCTGGAAATTATTATTCACTTTGATTTTAAGGAGTATTATGAAATTAGTTATTATAGAAGGTGTCGGTAAGAAAGACACTATAAAAAAGTATTTAGGTAGTGATTATGAAGTAGTTGCTACTAAAGGTCACGTAAGAGATTTGCCTCAGAAAACAATAGGGGTTAATGTTAAAAATAATTTTGAAATGAATTATACTATTATGCCCGATAAACAAGATATAGTTAAAATGCTAAGGGAGAAAAGTGCTAAAGCAGATAAAATATATCTTGCAACCGACCCAGATAGAGAAGGAGAGGCTATTAGTTGGCATTTGTGTAACATTTTAGGACTTAATCCAAGTGACCCAATAAGAATAGAATTTAACGAAATTACTAAGAATGCTATTAACAAAGGACTTGAAAATCCTCGTGCAATTAATTTAAATCTAGTTAATGCTCAACAAACACGAAGAGTTATTGATAGACTTGTGGGTTATAGGGTCTCTCCTAAGGCTTGCAAGGCAATTAGTCCTAATATGAGTGCAGGTAGAGTTCAAAGTGTTGCTCTTAGACTAGTTGTTGATAGGGAAAATGAAATTAGAAATTTCGTTCCACAAGAGTATTGGACAATGATTGCTAGTCTTTATAAGGATAATAGTGATATATTTAAGGCAAGTCTTACTAAATATAAAGGCAAAAAATGTGTGCCTGCTTGCAAAGATGATGTTGATACTATTTTGTCAGCATTAAATAATGGAAAATATATTGTTAGCAATGTTAAAAAATCCCTTTCTAAGGTTAAGCCATCTGCACCTTTCACAACAAGTACTATGCAACAAGATGCACTTAATAAACTTGGTTTGTCTTTAAAGAAGGTAACTTCTTGTGCACAAGAATTATATGAAGGCGTAACTATTGGTAACGAGGGTAAAGTCGCTTTAATTACTTATATAAGAACCGATAGTGTTAGGGTTGCTCCAGAAGCACAGAAAATGGCTAAAGATTATATACGTAATAATTTTGGTGAGAATTATTATCCAAAGACACCTAATATTTATAAAGTAAAAAATTCTGCTCAAGATGCCCACGAAGCAATAAGACCAATATCGCTAGATAGAACTCCCGAAATGGTTAAACCTTATCTTAGCAGTGAGAATTACAAACTATATAAACTTATTTATAATAAATTCCTAGCAAGTCAAATGTCAGAAGCAACTTTTGATAGCGTAGTTGTAGAAATAAATAACAACGACTATACTTTCAAATGTTCGGGAAAAACTCCTGTTTTTGATGGCTTTATGAAATTATATAATTCAACAAAGAAAGAAAAAGTTAAGGACGACGAGGAAGAAAACAAAAGTGAAAATAACAAACTTCCTGAATTAAATGAGGGAGATGAACTATCTTTCAAAGAAATGACAACTACACAGAAATTTACTAAACCAAGTCCTAGATATACAGAAGCGTCACTTGTAAAGGAAATGGAAGAAAAGGGAATAGGTAGACCCGCAACTTATACTCCAACAATAACACTTTTAACAAGTAGAAAATATGTTGAAAAAGATGGCAAGTATTTGAAACCTACCGAGATAGGAGAAAAATTAATAGCATTCCTATTAAAGGGTTACGAGGGACTATTTAATGTTAATTTCACAGCAGATATGGAGAATAAACTTGACCAAATTGCTAATGATGGACTTGACTACCTTTCTGTTATGAAAAAATTTAATGATTATTTAGAAAAACTTGTTGGACAACCTAATGAACCCGAACCAACTGGAATAAAGTGTGACAAGTGTGGTCACGAAATGGTTAAAAGGGTAAGTAAATATGGCGAATTCCTTGCTTGTAGTAATTATCCTAAATGTAAAAATATACAGAATATTGTCAAAGTAGTAGCCAAATGCCCTAAATGTGGTGGAGATGTTATTGAAAGAAGGTCTAAGACTGGCAAAATATTCTTTGGTTGTAATAATTATCCAAATTGTGACTTTATTTCTTGGGAAATTCCTGTGGAAGAAAAATGTCCTAAATGTGGAAGTTATATGACACAAAAAGAAATGTATGGCAAACCAAGAATTAAATGTAGTAATGAAAAATGTGGCTATATTGTAAGTAATAAAAAAGAAAATACGGAGAAAAATGAATAAAGTTGTAAATATTATTGGTGGTGGGCTTGCTGGCTGTGAATGTGCATATCAACTGGCAAAAAGAGGTATAAATGTAATTTTATATGATATGAAGCCAAAACTTACTGAAGCACATAAGAACACAAATCTTGCCGAACTTGTATGTTCTAATTCGCTAAAAAGTAATGAGATTTCAACTGCAGGGGGTCTACTTAAGCAAGAACTTAGAGAACTTGATAGCCTACTTATTAAAGTTGCAGATAGTACTAGAGTTCCCGCTGGTTCTAGTCTATCGGTTGATAGAGAAAAATTTAGTAAGAGTGTTACTTCAACTCTAAGAGATATGAGTAATATTAAAATTATTAGCCAAGAGATAACTAATATAGATACATCGGTTCCAACAGTTATCGCAACAGGACCTTTAACATCTAATGCTCTTGCTAGTAAAATTATTGAATTAGTTGGCGAAGAAGAATTATATTTCTTTGATGCAATAGCACCGATTGTATCTTTTGATAGCATTAATTTTGATATCGCTTATGTTAAAGACAGATATGACAAGGGCGATGGAGATTATATTAATTGTCCATTTACTAAAGATGAATATCTTAAATTTTATAACGAACTTATAAATGGTGAGATTGTTCAACTTAAGGATTTTGAGAAAAACAAAGTCTATGA
>JBJEXU010000021.1:0-4081 GCA_051886095.1 Christensenellales bacterium
ATGTGGATCAAAAGCAAATATATAAAAAAGAATATAAATTTTGATAAATATAAAGTGTTTTTACCAGCCGCCAATGGCTCTGGAGCCATTGGCGAAGTACTAAGTACCCCACTCGTGGGTACCCCACTCGTGGGGCATACTCAAACATTCTTAACAATTGGATGTTTTGAAAACAAACAAGAAGCAGAGAACTGTTTAAAATACATTAAAACAAAATTTGCAAGAACTATGTTGGGTGTACTAAAAATAACACAAGCTAACAAAAAACCTACTTGGGCATATGTTCCACTTCAAAATTTCACAGATAATTCAGATATTGATTGGACAAAATCTATTCACGATATTGATTTGCAACTATACAAGAAATACAAGTTATCTCAAGAAGAAATTAACTTTATTGAATCTCATGTTGAGGAGATGAAATAATGGCAAAGATAAAAATTAAAACATCAGAAAAAGTTGCTCCTATGATTTATGCTTACACCACTCCGGGAGTTGTATATCACGATGGCTGGACAAAGATTGGATACACTGAAAGAGATGTTGATGCAAGAATAAAAGAGCAAACGCAAACAGTAGATGTTGTGGCAAAAAAAGAATGGCAAGACCTAGCAATTTTCTCTGATGGAAAAACAAGATTTACAGATAAAGAGTTTCACTCATATCTAACTAAAAATGATATTAAAAGAAAAGACCCAAAACCAGATGCAGAAGGTTGCCCAGAATGGTTTTATATTTCTGGTGATGAATCATATATTTTGTTTGGCAAGTTTAAAAGAGATAAAGGTGTCTTGCAGACTTTAGATGTTATCCCTTATGTTTTAAGAAAAGAACAAAAAGATGCAGTCAATCAAACAAAAGATTACTTTTTAGACAATTCTCACAAAGCGGAATGTTTGTGGAATGCAAAGCCAAGATTTGGCAAAACATTATCAACTTATGATTTATGTAAGGCACTCCCTAACATTAACAAAATACTTATTGTAACCAACAGACCTGCTATTGCAAACTCATGGTATGATGATTATGTTAAATTTATGGGGACAGAATCGGGATATTATTTTGTAAGCAATGTTGATGGGCTTAAAGATAAAAAATATGTATTATCAAGAGAAAAATATCTTAACCTAATATCTGAACCAAATCACAAAGGTTGCATAGAATTTGTATCGCTTCAAGACCTTAAAGGTTCAATATACTTTGGTGGTACGTTTGATAAACTTAGAGAAGTTGCAGACCTTGAATGGGATGTTTTGGCTATTGATGAAGCACATGAAGGGGTTGATACTTACAAAACCGATGTGGCATTTGACCAAATAAAAAGAAGATACACACTACATTTATCTGGCACACCTTTTAAAGCACTTGCAAATGACAAATTCCCACCAAAAGCAATTTATAACTGGACTTATGCTGATGAACAAAAAGCAAAACATGAGTGGAATGAATCAAGCGAAGAAGAAAATCCTTATGCCAACTTACCACAACTTAATTTGTTTACTTATAAAATGTCTGACATTGTTCGTGATAAAGTGGAACAAGGCGCTGACTTTGACAATGATGGACAAAATGAAGCATTTTGCTGGGACTTAAACGACTTTTTTGACACAAATGCCAGCGGTGAATTTATACATAATGATGCAGTTGATAAGTTTCTTGATGCTTTAACAAAACAAGAAAAATTTCCATTTTCAACTGAAGAATTACGAAAAGAATTAAAGCACACATTGTGGTTGCTTAAATATGTTAGCAGTGCAAAGGCTCTCGCTAAAAAGTTGCAAAATCATGAGGTTTTCAAAGATTACAAAATTGTCCTTGCGGCTGGCGATGGTAAGATAGACAATGAAGGAAATTCTAGTGATGAAATAAGTTTTGAAAAGAATATCAAAAACTCTTATGATAAAGTTGTTGAAGCAATAAAAAACAACGATAAAACAATTACTATTTCCGTAGGGCAACTTACAACTGGCATTACCATTCCAGAATGGACTGCTGTTATGATGCTTTCAAACGTAAAGAGCCCTGCACTATATATGCAATCGGCTTTTAGAGCACAAAATCCATGTTTTTTTAAAAATGAAAGTGAGAGTTACAGAAAACAAAATTCTTATGTATTTGACTTTGACCCTGCAAGAACGCTTACTATTGTTGAAGAATTTGCAAATGACCTTATGGCTGACACAGCAAAAGGTCGTGGAGACTCTGATACTAGAAAACAACATGTAAGAGAACTTCTTAACTTCTTCCCTGTATATGGCGAAGATCCAAATGGTGAAATGATTGAACTTGATGCTGAAAAAGTTTTATCAATACCAAGGTCAATTCATGCAAAAGAAGTTGTTCGTCGTGGATTTATGAGTAATTTCTTATTCCAAAATGTAGGCAATATATTTAATGCTCCAAAGGAAGTTTTGGATATTCTTCAAAAATTTGAACCCATCAAAGAACCAGTTGGAATAAAAGAAGATACAAAAGAAGAACTTAATTTAGATGATGAAGGAAATGTTGTAATTCCAGAAGAACAAGTTATTGGAACTGCAAATAATGTTTTTGGAGAAAAGATTTATGGAGATATTGAACAAAGTTTAATAGACACTGTTACAACAATTCAAAAAGAAAATGAAAGCACACATAGAAGAGATGAAAAACTTAATGCTCTTTTAGAGGCATTCCACACAAATATTACAGACACACTAGTTAAAACTGCGAAAGAGAATTATGGTGGGGATTTATCTAAATCTACTCAACAAGCACTTGTTAGAAAGATAAACACAACGGCAGATACTTTTGTTAAAAAACAATATGGCAATTATCAAATAAGCAACAACAAACTTGAAAATGAACGATCAAAAGAACTTGAAAATGCAAAACAAAGTGGAAATGTCCATAATATTGCAGAAATCAACACAAAATTTGATGAAAAGAAAAAAGAAATTGAACAGAGCTTTATGAGTTCTATTCAATCTGAAGTTAAAAATGTTATTGATAATGCAGGCAGAACAATTGTTGATGCCGTTGAAACGGATAAAAAAGAAAAACAAAAAGATTCTTTAATGGATAATGTCCGTGATCATTTAAGAGGTTTTTCAAGGACCATCCCATCATTCTTGATGGCATACGGAGATGAAAATACAACCTTGGAAAATTTTGACCAAATAATCCCTGACAAAGTGTTTAAAGAAGTTACAAGTATTTCACTAGATGATTTTAGAAAGTTAAGAGATGGCTTTGATTATGTTGATGAAAACGGCGAAAACAAACATTATAATGGATTTTTTGATTCGGTGGTTTTCAATGATTCAATAAAAGAATTTTTGAAGAAAAAACAAGATCTCGCAAATTACTTTGATGATAACTCAAAAGAAGATATTTTTGACTATATTCCACCTCAAAAGACAAATCAAATATTTACACCAAAGAAAGTAGTAAAAGAAATGGTAGATAATCTTGAAAAAGAAAATCCAGGTTGCTATGATGACCCAAATCATACTTTTATAGACCTATATATGAAATCAGGACTTTATATTGCAGAAATTGTTAAAAAGCTTTATAGAAGTTCAAATATGAAAAAACTTTATCCAAATGATGCCGATAGATTAAGTCATATTTTTGCAAAACAAGTGTATGGCTTAGCACCAACAGAAATTATTTACAGAATTGCAAAATCCTTCATAATAGGTTTTAGCAGGGATATAAAAATAGATAAACACAATCTAAAACAGTTTGATTCATTACCATTTGCTCAAGATGGGACACTTGAACAAAAACTTGATGAAGTGTTTAGATAAATAACAATAAGGTCAACCTTAAAAAGAGGTTGATCTTTTTATTTTCAAAGCTACTTATTGCCTCTCTTTTTGAGATAAAAGAAAAAAGTGACTGAAAAAAAAGGCAATAAAATTGAATTTTTAAAAATAATTTATATGGCGAAATCTCTGATAAAATCAGAGGTTTTCTTTTTTTATGTAAAGAAATCTAATGCAAAAAGTGACTTATAAAACCCCTTATATAGAGGAGGTGTTTATGAGTAAGATGAATGAAATCGGAAGAAAATAAATGCTTAATTTTTCTTAAGCAGGAA
>JBJEXU010000022.1:0-15269 GCA_051886095.1 Christensenellales bacterium
ATTAAAGGTTGCTTGTCTCTCTTGAGCAGGTAATACTTGTAGAGTTTCCCACTCATCAGCATTCTTAACTTGTAACATAAATGCAGTTACCGATAGACTGTCACTGCCTGTAGCAGTAATTTCTTTAGTTGTGGTTTCTAAACTTACTTGTCCGTCCACACCAGAAATAGTAATATCAGAATTATTATTAACTAATTCAAGATAATAATTTGTATAATCAACTACTGCATCATAAGTAACTATTCCATTAATTGCCACATTACTAACTTCGTAACTTGGAGCATATTGAACTCCATCATAAGCCCACTGAGATAATGAAACACCTACTTGGTCAATGATACTTGCTGAAGAATCATCCCCAACCCTGCCATTTGATAGAGTATAAGAATAACCAGTATCAGTTTTATCTACAATATCAACATTAGGAGTAGTTCCTACATAATCACCAATATCATATCTAACAATAAGTTTTTCAAGAGTTGTTGCTACTTGTGGAACTCTACCACTTGGCATTGTCCACTCTAGCCAATCACCTTCAGTATAATAAGTATCATATTTGCTATTCTTTGCAAAAGTTTCGGCTGTATAATCAGTTCCAATTAATGTATTAGAATTAGCGGTATCATCTATTCCCATACAACGACTATACATTACTTTATAACGGTCTTTGTTATATACATAAGTATTATTTGTTCCATCTAATTTGTAATTTCCTTGATGTTGATAGAATATACCTTCAGTTGCAGCAATATGTGGAGAATGAGGAGTATCTATCAATACAGGCAAATTATCAAGTGAAGAATTTGGTGCATAGTATAGACCACTATTCATTCCATCTTCCTCTACTAGCATATAGTTATTTCTAATAGATATTGTATCTAAAACACTATCAATTATAGAATAATTGCTAGTATCTGTAGGAAGCGAAAGTTGTCCATATAACATACCCATAAATGTAGAAGAAGTTAAAGTTTGTGAATATTCACCAGTTGTTTCGTTGTATCCACTATATACGCCACCTATTGACACATTATTCTCAAGAACAAATTTGTGAAGAGCATAATATCTCATCTCATATCTAGCAACGATACCACCAATGAATGATT
Organism: Christensenellales bacterium; assembly: GCA_051886095.1. Lineage (GTDB taxonomy): Bacteria > Bacillota > Clostridia > Christensenellales > UBA1242 > UBA11490. The sequence continues at coordinate 1,107 of JBJEXU010000022.1, forward strand.
GACCACCGCCATTAGCACGACATACATTACCTGCGTTTACGCAGTTTTTAATAGTCAAACCAAATGAACTTTGTACATTTGTTGAAGATGTACCTCCTACATAATAACCAGTAGTAATACCGCCAGCATAGTTACCAGTTACATTACCATAGTTAGCACAGTTAGTAAAGATTTCTGCTCTACCGATACCAGCAGCATAACTAACCTGAGATGAACTCTCTGTTTCAGCCTTAACTTCAGCAAAGTTATAACAATTATCTATTTCTGTGTAATATACATTGTCTGCTGTATTATTGTATCTATTAGAATAACCATTACCAAAGCCTCTAGTAGCAGCAACACCACATGCAGCAGCAGTTGTCATATCATTGTGAGCATTTACACTACCCGAACCAACAACACAATTTCTAACTCTAGAAACATACCAGCCTGTTAAACCAAAGGCATAAGCACCTTTATCAGTTGCATTGCTACCACCTCTATTAAAGTTGGCTATTACATTATTATTATAAGCATAACATTCATAGGCTTCCGACCTAACCTCATCAGAAAGTTCAGTAGGTCTATTATATGTTAGAGCCATCATACCAAAAGAATATACATTACCTACATTACTTGTGGTATCAATAGTAGAATTCTTAACCACATTGTTAGTGCTTTTAATAACCGCGGATGTGTTACCACCAACAAAAATCATACCGGAAGTATAAAGTACGTGACCGATATTTGTCTTACCTTCAACTACATTAGATATATCTAAGTTGTCACACACATTGTTTTCAATGTAAGTTAAATCGTTGGTAGTTTTAGTAGCAGTTGTATATACCAAACCAGACAAATATGCATGCGAATTATTCGTTGCATTAGTAACCTTATTATGTATAGCACTATCAATAACCGTATTATCACTAACTGCGATTTTTGCCGCACCAGTATTATAAAGGCCACCAGTTAAATAAGATTCGCCAGTTAATTTATTTACATCTAAACTCAAATTTTTAAAACTATTTTTGTTATAAGTAATACCATTATTAACAGTACTGTTATTATATAATCCAGCAACACCATAAGTATTACCACCAGCCGATATGGTTTCAGTTCCACTACCGCCTACACGCGTTAATTCAAAATTCATTTTAACATTATCTATTGTGTTTTCTGTAATATTTATTGATGCATCACCTTGAGTATGTGTTTGGTCATTTAAAGACAATCCAGTACAATGACTATTACCTTTTAAAGATACGGCTGTAATTGTAGAATTAGTTAATTTTGAATTAGTAATTGTAAAACCATAAGCACCACCATTCACCTGTCTAGTTAGTCCTGTTGCAATAGCTGAACCATGTACTGATTCAGCAGTAATATTACAATTATCAACGACTGCATCAACTACACTAGCAGACTTATCACCTCTTGTTATACCTAGACCTATGGCATTTGTGGAACCACTCCAGCCACCAACTTTGTCAACCGTGGTGTCTTTAGTATCATAAGACTTAGTATATATATTACAATTAGTAACCTTAGAAGATTTGAAAGAGCCTTTACCCATACCTGCTGCATATGTATTTTGATTAATAGGATTATGATAATCTGTGTCACCTGCAAATGTTCCATTATCTAAATCAGAATCAGCAAAAATGTTACAATTATCTACAATACAATCCACGAAATCAGCAGCGCGCCCGTTAGGACTAATACACATACCATAAGCGTCTGTTGAAGAATTAATATAATAATTCGCATCATCTACAGCCTTGAATTTATTACTAGCAGTAACATTACAATTCTTAACACTACAATTCTCAAGTTTAGATGAATTAGTTTCTATACTAGTTAAACCACTAACCCTACCGTTCATATTGTATGTATCATAACTATTAGTTCTTCTATTTGTTTGTGGAGTGATAACTTCAGCATCACCTGAAGAGTAAATATCACAATTTTCAACTACAATATTCTTATATAATGTAGAACCTTCAGCTGGGTTACCTGTATAAACTTCGCTAACACCATTTACATGAGTACCAAAATTGAAATACATATCTTTGTTATTCTCAGATGTTGGAGAATAATCAAAACTAGAATAAACTTTAGAATTTTTTACATTAATATCTAATAAAGTGACAGCGATTGAAGTTGAACTAGACCCATATTTTGAAACACCATATACGTAAGCATTCAAATTTTGATATCTTAGTGCATCTGATGCTGAGGTAGCATCACCAATTTTCGCATCAGAATAAATTTCACAATTATCTACTGTAATATTGGAATATGTTGCATCATCAACACTCTGATCAAAATTTGAAATACCACAAACATAAACATATTTACTAGTACTTCTCGTTAAAGCATCATAATTTTGTGCATTAGATTCAAATGCAATTTTACAATTTTTAATACCGACAGTTTTCTCTTCAGGATTTGAGTTCGTCACTTTTCTAGCACGACCAAAACCATATACATGGTGATAAGTATTGCTCAAATTAAGCACGTTATTTACTAGTTCTTGACCAATAAGATTTACATCTGTATCAGTTCCTATGATTTCACAGCCTTCCATATAACAATCTGTCATATATCTTGCATTAGTTGAAATACCTACAGCATAAATATGAACACTGTCGCCACAACTACCAGCAACCACTTTACAATTTTTAAGTGTAATATTTTCATAGTCTGATGCATAAGAATAATCTGTACGCTTATTAGAAACTACTGCGGCACTTCTCCAACTCTGGATATTGGCGTTCTCAATGATTAAGTTCTTGATATAACCAACACCCCAGTTACCGAAAATTGATGCATAAGTTTTAGTATTAGTGCCATCAGCATTTCTAGCATCATATACATAAGCATTTGAAATAGTGTATCCAGCACCATCAAAATTTACTATATTGGTAGAGTTATTATCTAAATCGTAGACTGGTTTCCATGCCTTGCCCTTTAAATCAATATCTGCACCTAATTTGAAAGTTTGATTCTTAATTTCATTACAAGTGTAATTTGCTTTAACAAGTGCCGAAAAGAATGCAAATTCGTTAGCATCATAAATAGTGTATGCTGCTCTATAATCTTCTTCACCTTCTGTACCTTTGCTCTTCAAGATATTACCATCGTCTCTTTCAAGAGCAAGAAGTTCAGCATAAGTCTTACCTTCAAAACTATCATTCCAATTACCAGTAACAGTTGATGCGGAAGGCAATGAACTCTCATTAAGAGTTGAGCCAGTATAATCACCTGTAACACCCGTGCCTGTAGCAATATCTCCCGAACCTGTACCAGTAACAACTGAATTGTCAAAAGTAGAACCTGTTGAAGTAGAGGATAAAGTATTGGCTGATGACTTATATAAATACTCAGATACGTCTTGATTATAAACTCCTACAGAAGCATATCTCATTAAGTCTGGTACATGTGGAGCAGACATAAGTATACTTAAACCCAATGTTGAAGCAGCCAAAACTTTTAGTGCAGTATTTTTATTTGAATTATTCTGCTTTCTATTTTTTAACTTTTCTTTTGATCTTTTCATTTTATTCTCCTTAATTACTTTTATCAATTTATTTAATACTTTTGCCGAATACTACACCAAATTTGTTTTCAGCACATTTTTCTATTCCAGAAGTTTTAATTAGATATTCGTTTGTTTTCTTTAAGAATTTAAATCTTGACATTAAACCACCTTTCTTAACTTCAGGATAACCAAATAAATAAATTCCATCAACTGCATCATTAGCATAAATTACCACTACAACTTTGCCATACTCATCACTATCTGTAAATTCAAAAGCAGGTATAGCAGTTTGTTTTTCCTTCTGGTTAACTCCAACAACCACACACTCTGCCAAAGTCTTATTACCCGCACCAGTTACTATAACGTGACCTAGTTTATTAAAATATGCTAGTCCACTTTTGTTAACGATATAACAGAAGTCCTCTTTGGCTTTTTGGTTTAGTGGTGCATCTTGCCAACTGCTTTTAGTTTCTTCTTGAACCAAACCTTTTATTGGTAAATCTTCTACAAATGGCATTATAATTCCCTCCCTTTATTTATCTTTCTTATATTGGTCGTTCTTTAACATACCAATTACTTGATTGCTATTATCTTCTTTTGTTTCTTTCTTAGTAGTCTTATCTACTTTAGGTAAATCAACTTTTTTGCCTTGAAGTGTTCTGATAACATTATCTCTATTATCAAGTTCTTGTTGAGTGGCAACTTTTTCTTGTTGCTCGGCTTTAGTTGTAGTCTGCTCTTTTCTCTGCATAATATTTACTACCGAATTGGAATTTACCGATTGTCTTTTTGCAAATTCTTTTTCTTCTTGTGCTTTTGCTTTATTTTTTTCTGCAAAGATAGCATTCTCATAATTTAATTCTTTCTCTCTCTGTGCATTGAAATTAGCAGCTTGTTCTGCTCTTGCTTCCTTCTTAGCCTTTGCATTTGCTTTAATTTTTGGTAACTTAACAAATAAAATAATTAATGCTATACCTACTATAACAATACCTATTACGATTCCCGCCAAAGCCCACGGATTATTTAAAATTGAACTATCTAATAACTTAAACATTTTCCCTCCCATTTATTATTAGTCTTTTCATTTTATATAACTTTTATTAAATTAAATAACAATATATTTATTTAATTTTTGTTTTTTAATATCTACTTTTATTTTTTCTCTTTTCCCTTTGATTTGCTCTTTGCTGGTTTAGATGTTTTAGATAAATCTTTTTCTTGAATCTCATTAACTATATCTTCTGAAGTTATGGTTTCAACATTCTCATTATTACCATCAAGTGGTTCAGTTTCGATTCCTGACGACTCGAGAATTTCGCTTGAAGTTTCTTCGGCAGGTGGTTTAGATGGTTCTTGAGTCTCCAACAATGTTTCAGAATCCATATTTTCTACCGGCTCCGTATCTTCAGATAAATTATTTTCTACTTCATCTGGCATATTATCATTGTCAACCAATTCTGGTGTAGAATCTTTCTTAGTCATACTATCTTTTATTAGTTGCTTATTGCTCTCTAACATATTAGTAACTTCTTTAGAGAATCCTTCTTGCAATAAAATCTTACCGATAATTTTTGTTTTAGCATTATGTGTATGAAGCGCAAGTAATTTCCTACGGCCATTTGGTAATTGCTGGATTGCAAATTCGTAACTATTATCTTGATTGACTTTCTTATCTAAGAATATTTGAATGGCTTTACCAGCAAGGTTATATACTCCCATTGTATATAAGTAAGAGCCATTACCCATATCTTCGTAGGCATTAATCAATAGATACTTATCGTCTAGCAACTTGTATTCTATAATTTCAGTAAAGTTAAATTGAACTGTAACAATTTCCATTTCGTCTTTAATAGTAATTGCTACCAAATTGGCTTCTTTATTAATTTCATCCTTTGCCAAAATATGAAAATGTCTTTTATCAATTCTTCTAAGATATAGACTTGCGTGCCTTGGAAGTGATAAAATCTGCTTTTCGCTATTAGCCTGATATATCGCAAACATAAGATTCATAAAGTTGCCATTATCTTCAAACTTTAAATACACACTAATTCCATCATCGTAATTATAAATTTTAGAACTTAATGATTGTTTCAGAGTTTTAGTTGCAATTAAGTTATTATCTCGTATGTCATAGGCGACATCGATAGTCTCAATGTCTTCTTCTATCTTAATGACTTCATCTTCAAAACAAATTTCTGACACAATGCACTCCATTTTATAAACTTTTTTCTTAGTAATTTTAGCATAAGCGACAAAAAAGACAAAATAAATTGCAAATATTATTCACAAAAATTTATATAAATATTAATCTTTTGAATAATTGTACGGAAAAATGTATAAATATATCCATAAATACTTTTATTTTGCTTGACAATTTTAATTTTTAAAAGATATAATGTTACTGAATTTCAATATGCAATATTTGAAAATAAAGGAGAAAATATATGTTAGGAAAGAAAAAAACAACTGAACCTGAAGTAGATCCAGTATTAGCACAAGCAGGTATTGATGGTCTTGTTGGTATTGATGTTGCTAACTCTACTATCAAAGTTTGGGCAGATGGAGACCAAAAGGTTTACTATAGAAACACCGTTAAAGAAATCAAAGATGCTGGCCTTGTTTATTCCTTTAAAACAGACTATCATATGTATGTTCTTGACAACCAAGTATTTGAAGTTGGCGACATTTCTGTTGCTGGTAATGGTGCAAGAGGCAACTCAAGATATGGTTCTAAATCTTTTAGAGTAGAAGCCGCTATTGGTATTGCACATGTTATGAAACCTGGTGTTAGAAAAAGACTTCGTGTTGTAACTGGTGTACCTAGTGCTCTTGCTAAGAATGCTAAAGTTCTTGAAGATGTTAAGAAATCACTTCTTGGTGAATACAAAATTAAATCAGTTCTTTGGGAGAAAGTGGAAGAAATCGAATTTGAAATCGTTGATGTTATCGTAGTTCCACAACCACTTGGAACAATGTATTCTTACTTATTCGACCCTACAACAGGCAAATTAAATGAGAAACTTATTACTCAAAAAGCCTTAGTAGTAGATATCGGTTGGGGTACAACAGATATTGCTATCCTTGAGTCTGGTAGAGTTCGTTCTACATTCGGCTTTGAAACTGGTACTTCAGACTTTATCTCTTCTATACAAGAAGCAGTTAACGCAGAAATCCCAGAAGCAAATATCCAAGCACTTAACCCACACGAACTTGATACTAAACTTCTAGAAAGTCCAAATGTTGAAACACCTTTTGGTATCTTCGACCTTTCTAAATTTGTTGCTCAAGCAAAAGAAGAGCAAGCAGAGAAAATTTATAGCGAAACAATGGGATTAGGATTAGAGTTCAGTAAGTTCTATAAGATTATCTTCACAGGCGGTGGTTCATTACTTTATTCTCAACATTTGATTGAAAAATTTAATGACCCTCGTTTAATTATTCAAGAAGATGCAGTTATGTCAAATGCTCACGGATTCTATCTTCTTGGCAGACAATAATCTCTAAATTAGGAATATATGAAAATAACAGAATTAGAAACAATCTTAGAGCAATTACTTGAAGATAAAGCAATTATTGCTACGAAAACAAAGTCTAGTTTAATAAATGAAATGTTGTCCATTTGCAGAAATGTTAATGGACTTCATTACATTATAAATAACATTGAAGATAAAGACGCATATGTTGAAGATGTTATGTTTATGCTAAAAGAATTTACAGCGGATTTCGTAAGTGCTACTACTAGAAAACTTCTAGCAGTAGGTATAGATGTTATGGACGATTATGGTGGCAGAACCAAGACTAGAAGGATAGTTATTCAGAACGACAATCCTTATGCTACGGCTCAGCCTTATGAACCTACAATGGCAGGATATTATCAACAGCCACAACCTCAGTATATGCAACCACAACCTCAACCAATGCCAGCATATCCAAATCAACCATATCCAATGCAACAACCACAACCTTATGCAGCACCTTATCCTAACCAAGCATATCCACAATATGCACAACCTGCACCTCAGCCAGCACCTGCTCCCGCTCCTGCTCCAATGCCTGAGCCTGCACCTCAACCTATTCAGCCAGCGCCAGTTCAAGCCCCAATGCCTGAACCCGCTCCTGCTCCTGCTCCACAACCCGCACCTCAACCTGTTCAACAACCTGCACCTCAACCTGAGCCGGTGCAACAAAGTGAAGAAGTAGCGTCCACCACTAGACCATCTGTTGCACCAGACTTTGCACTTCCGGGCTTTGGCGGAGATAGTAGCAAACCTGCTGCTGGTAGGGATTTTCTATTATCAATTTTAAATAAATAAAAAATTTCCCATTTAAGATGGGATTTTTTTAATCCTTGTAATATTACCCCTTGACTTTTGAGCGTTTTATTGTTATAATTTAGGAAATAAAACTTTTGGGAGTTTATTATGGGTAATGAAAAAGAATACAATAGTCAAGATTATGAATTAGTTAAATATCTTTGTGAAGCCGCTTCACACTTACAACAATGCTTACTTGTCTCTAGTGATAGGTTTGGTCAAGCACAATCACCTAAACAACAAGCAAAATTTGATAAAGTTAGACAGGACACTCTAACCGAGCTTAGGAATTTTATGAGTCTATTTGGTAAATATACTTATAAAGCCTCTAATATGAACTTAACTTTAAGTGATGCTATTAACAATTTTAGGATTCAATCTGCACAACTTATGAAGAGTATGGAATTTAACAATGGATTGAATAAATGGGCATTAGTTAGATTAAATAAGAAATTAAAAGAAATAGAGAAATTTTCAGCATTTACGCAGTCTCCTATCAATACTCAATCTGACGAGTTTACCCCTGAGATGTAATTTGTTTTATTAATATATAGACATTACTAATAATTTCAAGTTTGATTGAAAAATCAAAAAACTAAATAATTTTACTTATTAATTGAAAAAAAGAGTAACGAAAATTTAAGCGACCCCGCTGGTTTCATTTCAAAATTCGTTACTCTTTTTCTGTTAATTTTAGTTGTTTAGTTAAAAGTTTATAGATATAAGTAAGTTCCTCTTAATTAGGGTTAAATCTTATTTTGCAAACAAAATTTAAAACACAAAACAAATAAAAGTTTATTTATAATTCACTTTTCCATAGACCGTGTAAATTGCAATATGCATAAACCGCTTTTAGATGGTCACCATCAGTCAAAGCAAAACTTACTTTAGGCTCTCCATTATTATCTAATTGTTTTCTTTGAAAACCCTCAGCAGTTTCTATTGCCACCCAAGCAATATGGTGTTCTTGTGACATTGGATGCAAAACACTACCCACCATAACATTAACAGTATTTCCACTAACCTCAAAAATAGGCATATGTTTTTCTCCAGATGCCTCAACAGTATTAGGCACAAGTTCTTTTACCAAATCCCCACAGCAAACAACTGATGAAGAATTTCCATCTACACAACCTAAAATTGTATTACATTTTTCACATTTTAAAAATTTCATTTTATTTTCTCCTTCTATTTAATTTATAAGTGTTGTTTTCTTTTCATTAATTATTATGATTATTACACAATAGCAATTTCTACCACAACCAGTATTCACATACTTTAACTTAAAAAAGTTATTTAGTATAATCGGTGTGAATATAATGTAGTAATTTATGAATTAATTCAGGGTCATCTTTAAATAAATCTTTATATACTTTAGCAACACCCTTATTATCGCTAGCATCTTTAAATTTCATATCTCCATCGTGAGAATAAATTGCAGAACTTCTTAATTTAATCACTTCGTCGATGGTATGTTTGGAATAGTCTACCAAACTTTGACCACCACCATTTACACAACCCCCAGGACAAGCCATTACTTCTATAAAGTCATAGACCTTTCGTCCCGATTTTATATCGTCCATTACCCTACCTGCATTGGCTAGTCCGTGAACAATAGCAAGGCGCACATCTCTATCTCTAAGTTTTGCAGTAACCTCTTTAACTCCCTCGGAGTATCTAACATCTTCAACAATGTTTTGTTTTTTTCCTGTAACTTTATAAATGGCATATCTAAGTGCTGCCTCGGTTACCCCACCTGTCACACCAAAGATAAGTCCTGCTCCTGAATACTCACTAAATGGGTCGTCAAATTTGCTTTCTTCAAGAGAGTTAAAGTCAATACTTTTTAATTTAATTAGTTCACCAAGTTCTCTTGTAGTTATACTCTTAGAAATTACCCCGTGAGCAATAACTTCTCTTTTCTTAGCAGTACAAGGCATAACGGAAACAATTTCGACTTTCTTGCCTTGTTGTTCAAAATAATATTTAACTATAGAGCCAAGCATTTCGTTAGGTGACTTAGATGTAGACAAATATTTCTCATATTCTGGGTAGTTCTTTTGACAATAATTAAACCACGCAGGGCAACAACTTGTAAACATTGGTTTGTTATTATTTTTTTCCAAATGCTCTAGAAGTTCTTTAGCCTCTTCAACTATTGTGAAGTCTGCACCCATATTAACATCAAAGACATAATCAAAGCCTACTTTTTTAAGTGCAGTAACCATTTTGCCTTCTGCGAAAGTTCCAATTTCACCACCAAATTCTTCTGCAATAGAAACCCTAACAGATGGTGCAACTTGAGCAATTTTAATTACATCTTGTTTATCTAAAATATTAAGTACATCATCTAAGTCGTTTTTCTGAGTTAATGCGCCCGTTGGACAAACCAATACACATTGACCGCAACCCACACAAGAAGACTCTTGCATATCTTTTTCAAAGGCTGTACCTATTTTAGTTTCAAAGCCTCTATTTATTTTTGTAATGGCACTACAACCCTGTTTTTTGGCACAAACTGCCACGCATTTGCCACAAAGTATACATTTGCTCAAATCTCTAACGACTGAGTGATTGCTATCGTCTATTATTGATTTAGATGTAGCGCCCGCATATTTTTCGGTATTACAATGATATTGTTCACAAAGTTTTTGGAAAGCACATTTAAGATTTTTAGGACAATTTAAGCAGTTCTTATTGTGATTGCTTAGCATTAATTCAAGCGCTGTTTTTCTTGCCTTAATTACTTTATTGCTACTGGTCCTTACAACCATTCCATCTCTAACTTTAGTTGTGCAAGATGTTACTAAATTCTTAGCACCTTCCACCTCAACAACACACACTCTACAACTTGCAGGCTCATTAATATCTTTTAGAAAGCAAAGGGTTGGAATAATTATCCCATTTTCTTTAGCCACTTGAAGAATAGTTTTAGAACTATCTACAACTAATTCTTTTCCGTCAATAGTAACTTTTACTTCCATATCCTACTCCCTTACAATAGCACCAAATCTGCAAGTCTCTTTACACTTACCACATTTAATGCATATCTCATCATTTATATTGAATTTCTTCTTAATTTCACCTGTTATTGCACCTACTGGGCATTGTCTACTACAAGCACTACAGCCTATACATTTGTCTGTTATTCTATATTTTGCCATTGCTTTACATACGCCCGCCCTACATTTATGCTCGGTTATATGTTCGATATATTCATCTCTAAAATATCTTAAAGTAGAAAGTACAGGATTAGGACTGGTTTGTCCAAGACCACATAAGGAATTGCTCTTAACATAATTACAAAGTTCCTCAAGTTTATCTAAATCGCTAAGTTCCGCCTTACCACTAGTAATTTTCTCTAATATTTCTAGAATACGCATATTGCCAATTCGACAAGGTGTGCATTTGCCACAACTCTCATCTCTTGTGAATTGTAGAAAGAACTTAGCAAAGTCAACCATACAAGTATCTTCGTCAACAACAATCATTCCGCCTGAGCCCATCATTGAACCAAGTTCGTTTAAACTTTTATAATCTATTGGTGTATCTAAATATGCTTCTGGAATACAGCCTCCCGATGGACCACCCATCTGAACGGCTTTGAATTTTTTATCATTCTGAATTCCGCCACCAATATCATAAACTATTTCTCTTATAGTTGTACCCATTGGAAGTTCAATAAGTCCAGAGTTCTTAATTTTACCAGTTAATGCAAAAACCTTTGTGCCTTTACTATCCGCCGTTCCAATACTATTAAACCATTTGGCACCATTGTTTATAATTTGGGCAACATTGGCAAGAGTTTCTACATTATTTATAACTGTTGGACAACCATACAAGCCCTTCTCTGCCGGATATGGAGGTTTTAAAGTAGGTTCGCCTCTTGCACCTTCAATACTGTGCATAAGTGCGGTTTCTTCTCCGCAAACAAAAGCACCTGCACCGAATTTAATATCTAAATCAAAAGAAAAATCCGAACCAAAAATATTATTACCAAGTAGCCCCTTCTCTTTTGCCTCGTCTATAGCCATTCTCAATCTTTCACCTGCAAGAGGGTACTCTGCTCTTATATATACATAACCTTGAGAAGCACCGATGGCATATCCGCAAATTGCCATTGCTTCGATTATTGCGTGTGGGTTACCTTCAATTATACTCCTATCCATAAAAGCACCGGGGTCGCCCTCATCGGCATTACAAATTACATATTTTTGAGGGGCTTCCACCACTCTTGTAAATTCCCATTTGTTGCCTGTTGGGAAACCTGCTCCACCCCTGCCTCTAAGTCCACTATCTTGTATAATTTTAATAACTTCCTCTTGAGTCATTGATGTTACAACTTTGTATAGAGCCGAGTATCCTTCTAACGCAATATAATCGCCTAAAATATTTTCAAGGCTCATATATTCGGAATTATTTCTTGCTATATACTTTTGTTTTTTACAAAAGTCAATATCACCTTTCTTTTCAATGGCTTTTCCATTATCGTGATGAAGAAGTCTTTCTACAAGTTTATCTTCTTGTAGACTCATTATTATCTCTTCGCAGTCATCTACAGAAACTTTCTCATACATAGCATCTTGAGGATAAATAATAACTATTGGACCATTTACACATAGACCAAAACAACCAACACCATTAATCTTTATTTGATTTTCTAGACCTTTTTCTTTAACAATTTTCTCGAGTTCGTTCTGAACCAATTTACTCTTACAACTTTGACAACCAGTTCCCCCGCAAACCATAATGTTATATTTATAATCTACACCTAAAGTTTCGCCCTTACGAAAATTGACTTCTGCCAAATATTTTTGTTTAATACTCTCTAATTCATTTCTATCCATTGATTTTCCCCTTATACATTTTAGACATAACTATCTAGAATTTTATCAATATCATCTGGTTTTAGTTTGCCATAAACTTCGCCATTGATTGTCATTGCAGGAGCAAGTCCACAACAACCAAGACATCTACAAGAAGTTACAATCCACTTGCCATCTTTTGTCATCTCTCCAACTCTTACACCTAATTTATTTAAAACCTTATCCATAATTTCTTGAGAGCCTAAAACAAAACATGCGGTACCCAAGCAAATATCTATATTATATTTTGCTTTAGGTGTTAGCGTAAATTGGCTATAGAATGTTACAATTCCAAAAATTTCACTTTCCGGCATATTAAGTGCTTCCGCCATAATTTTTACCGAGCCTTCTGGAATATAACCAAAGATTTCTTGAGTTGCTTGAAGAACTACCATTATACTACCTTTATCATTCTTATGTTCTTCTAAAACTGCATCAAATTTCTCAATTTGTTCGTCTACTCCAAGTCTATTACAATTACACATATTATCACCTCTTAATTTATTAAATTAAAAACCTGTTTACTCATTTTGCAACTCGGAAATATCTAAAATTCTATCCGAATATGCGTTCCAAGGGAAAGTTAATTTATATGAGTTTATAAGATTACTCGGAACATAAATCTTAGCATCTACTGAAAGATACAATACATTATTGTTATTATCTCCAGAAGTTTCGGTTACATTTGTTGAAACAACTGCCGAATTTTTTAGAATTAAACTCTTTAAATTATAACACCCAGAGAAAGCCATTTTGCCTATTTGTTTTACACTTGCCAATTCGACAACTTGTAAATTGGAATTTATAAAAGCATCATCACCAATTACTTCAACTCCATCTGCTCCAGTTATATTTTTAAGACTGGTAGTTCCGTAAAAAGCCCTTTTTTCAATGTTTTTTACACTAGTAGGAATATTTATTGAAGTTAATGATGTACAGAAAGCAAACGAGTATTCGCCCAACCTAGTAACTTTATTTCCTTTAAAATATATGTTACTTAGATTTTCACAACTTCTAAAAGCACAAGAGCCAATTTCGGTGCATTCTTCGTTAATATAAATATACTCTAATTCATTAAGCACATTCTGAAAAGCACTGAGTCTAGTTCCGTCTTGGTCATTTAATTGGTCAGATGTTCCGCTTACAAATTCGCTTGGAGCGATATCTTTAATTTTCTTAACCGAACTAGGCAATATTATATTAGTACAATATCCTAAATATTTCTGAAGTGTTCCGTCTTCAGTTATTTCAAATTTATCTTCACCTCTATCAAACCATCTACCATAAATGGGAATATTTCTATCTAATGTATAAGTTTTAGTTTCAAAAGGCACACCAGTACATTCTGGGTCTTCAAACCAAAGCAGTTGTTCGTTCTCGTGGTTAATCCCATCGGTTGGAGAATATGGAATATTATTAGTTATTATTTGCTAAAAACTAATAAACAATTAAAGATGGAGAA
>JBJEXU010000023.1:0-4032 GCA_051886095.1 Christensenellales bacterium
AATTGTAAATCAATTTTCAAATTGTTTTTAAGTAAGTTTTCCATGTTAATTCCTCTTTCCTGAATAAATTAGCCATGATACTTTCTCCTCATATATTCATCGTGTTCATCAGTAGACATTTTCTTAGTAGATTTTTTATCTTCTCCACCATTTGATCCTGGTTTAGGTTGACCTGGAATTTCAATATTTCCAGAAATGTCTTTTTTAAACTTCTCGAATTCATTATAGATAGTAGTAAGAGGCTCAACGCCAATTCTACCTTTAGCAAATAGTTTAAAATTAGGGTCTTTAAAAATTTCAAGAGCCTTTTCTTTACTTCCAACCGCTTTAACAAAATCTGAACGATCTTTTTTCTCTTTCTCAAGAGATTGTGCTTTTAAATTTTCTTCTTCCTTCCTTTTTTCTTCTGCTTTAGTTTCATTGGACTTTTTTTCTCTTTCAAGGTTTGCCTTTGCTTTAGGGAAATCTTTGATAGGATCTTTTCCTTCATCTTTTAACTTTTGCATTAACTCGTAGTTTGCAATATCGATTTCATCTTCAAGTGGTTCCCCTGTGAAAGAATTGATTTTTAGAGCACCACGCTTGCCTTCTTGAAAGCCTTTTTCATATGCTTCTTTTTTGGCTTTTTCAATGGTCTCTTTTTGCTCTTTTTCTCTTCTTTTTCGAGCTTCTTCAGCATTTTTCTTTCTTGATTGCTTTTCTTTCTCGGCTATTTCCTCGCTTTTAGAAGAATCATCATCTTTTGTTTCTTCTTCCTCGTTTTCATCTTCATCATCAAAATCATCGAGTGATAATTCATCTTGATTATCTTCATCTTCTTTAGCGAATAATTGAAGATTTAAAAAGAACGGTAATAAATTGTTTTTCATTTTTTATCTCCTTTAGACACGCCATGAATGGCGAATAGGTTTTTTCCGCTATCCCAAGCGAATTATAATTACTAGACTTATGCTAGATAATTAACTAATAATTATAAATTTCTCCACCTTCAACACCACGAGAATTCAATGATTTGATTTCTCCTTGTGTTCCACGAAGTTTAGAAATTTCATCGTTTTGGGCCAAAATCGTTTTATTAGCAACATCGATTTTGCCTTTAAACTCTTTTTGTAGATTTTGGTTATAATTTCCAAGACCTTTATTTTGTGCAGTAAGTTGTTGAATAAGACCAAGTGCTTGTCGCAATTTGGAAGAAAGTTCTTCGTTTTCTGTTTTTAATTGACTATTTTCTTCTCTCTTTTGTTTCTCAACAATTGTTTTTAATGCTTGCTTTGTTCTTGTTGAAATTACAGGGTTTGCCTCGAGATACATTTCAAGCATTTCAGGTGTAAGGTTTTTAATACCTCCATTCATGATTAATGTATCCCAAATTTGTGATTCTGCTAGTTCACTATCAACAAGGCCTTGGACAACTTCAATATTAATGTCAAAATTGGAGCCATATATTTGCGAACCACTAAATTCTTCAACAACTCTATCTTTTACATTTTCTGGAAGAGAAACATTGCCAATTTCTAATTGTTTTGTTTCTTTCATTTTGTTTAATTCATCAAGAGCATCTTGTTGTTTAGACACCTCAGCTTCACCTATACCATAAGTGTATTTGGCTTTATCAACATAAAATTTATAAAATTGAAGTCTAATTGCTGCTAAATCATTTTGGAATTGCCAAAAGATTTGTTGTTGTTGTTCTAACGATGTATTTGATTGCTTAACCATTTGTTGGAAAGCATATCCACTTATATCTGTATTAGAAATTGAGCCATCCATAACATTATTGAAACCATTGATTATTCTTGTCATTCCAATAAGTTTTTCTGTAAACTCAATAAGACCGTTAGGCATTGGCTGACTTTCTGCCATTTTTATTCCCCAACCATTTGTCATTTTGGTATGGTCGATAATAAGTTCTCCCGGGTCATTGGAAATTTGTTGACCTTGTAATGCTCCTTCTTTTGCAAATATCTTTTGATATGCTGTATTTTGGGCACATTTAAGCATCATATTGTATCCAAAATTAATTCCTTGTTGAGTAGGAACTAATTGTCTTGTATCAATTCGACCATAAAACTTTCCGTTGATGACAAAAGGAACAAAAAACGCAACTGGATATAAAGAGAATTTTTCTTTTTCTTTTGAATATTCTTTATCATTCCATTCATCATCTTTTAGATAAGGTATCATTGCATCTTCGTAGTCAATGTCATAATCTGGATATTCACTATTCTCTTGTGTGCTTTCGGTAAATGGTTTAATTTTTATTCTTTTCGCAATGATTTTGTTTAATCTTGGGTTCATTGCTTTTGGATAATCAAACAAGTCAACTGTTCGAGTTGAGCACATAAAGAACACTTCTCCATCAACTCTAAAAAATCTTGTAAATAGTTCACATGTTCTAAAATTTATGGTATCTTCGCTTGATGTTTCTCCATCTCTAAAATCATCAGGAATTATTTTCTTTGCTCTTTCTTTGTTTTCACATAATTTTTTTATATTTGCAATTTCTTCAACACTTCTATACATTATCCATTTTTGATTTTGAACATCTTTTAAAGAGATATTACTTACAGCAAAATCTTTTGGTCTAATGTGTTCTAAAACAAGGCCACCTTTATAAATTCCTTTATAAGAAGTGTCATTTTTATCCCAACGATACATAGAAATATCTATACCATTATTAAAACCATTTAATGCACTTTGGTGATTTTCATCAGCAAGTCTAAGTTTCGATAAGTTGTATTGATCAAATCTCTCAAGTTTTAAACATGATACTTCATCATTATCGCTAGTAAATTTAACATAAAATGGTGTCCCACATATTTTTGCAGACTTAATTGTTGCACTAAAAGAGCAAATATTCATTACCACTCTTGGGTCATTTTTAACATTATTAGTTGCGTATTGTTCTCCATTAAAAAATTTTTCAGAGATATTTACATCACGCAAAAACTTTATAATGTCAGAGTTTTCATTAAATCTTTGCCATAATTTATAATTTAAACTTTCTACTTGCTCATTATTTTTCATATCAATATTCATCTACTGGAAGGGTAAAGCAATTTTTTGCTATATCATTCATTTCCTTTTTAATTGCATTATTAGGGTTGCTAATTGTTTCAACCGTCTTTTTTAGAGTTTCAACTTCTTTATTTAAAATAATTATTTCATCTTTTAATTCTTTAATTTGTTCTATGTAAGATTGCATCTTTCTAAGAGTTTCTTCGGAGACACCATAAAACTCTAATGACCTCAAAACTTTTTGAATTTCAAATAATTGTTTTTTGGATAAATTTTTAATTAAATCCATTGGTCTCCTCTCACTTTCAATTTTTTAGTTTCGATTATTTTTTCTCTATTAATCATTCTTCTTTCGGAAAGCAATTCTTCATATGTTTGTTGCTTATTAGGTAAATGATTATTTATTGATGTTGTTTGAATCATACTTCTTCTTGCAAGAAATATTCCAAATAGTGCAGTAACATGGTCGTCGTGACTCCCACTAGTGGCTTCTGCTTTTTCCGTTTTTGTTTTTTCGTTTCTCACAACTTGGAAATTTTCCATTTGACATAATGTGAGATAATCATTAATCATTTGATAGTCATCTGTAAAATGGTCGACTGTCAAATTTATCAATGCTTCTCTGTTAGTGGTTTTGATTTTGTACCCATATTTATCTTCAAATCTTTCCGATTTATTCTCGAAAGATGTATCTTGATAAATGAATGAGTAGCCACAAGAAGCGGCAAATTGAAGAATGTATGTTCCTGTTGAGTTATTACATTCTGCATTCAATAATGCGTTATTGTAATATTTCGCTAGGCAATATATTTGTGCTGCTATCCACTGATATTTAGTAGATTTATTTATGTTGAACTTTGCCACTTGCTTATGTGCGTAATTATCAAATACTTGTGCAACAAAGTCATCTTCTCCACCAAGTGCAGGGTCAACATTTACGATATATGGGTGTCCCTGCAATACTTTTTCAAATATCGTTATTGTTCCATCTTCTTTTTCCACCAAATGTGGGTT
>JBJEXU010000024.1:0-4029 GCA_051886095.1 Christensenellales bacterium
GCTATTCGTGGTGTCGCTTATGCAAATAAAGATAAGGGTAATCACATTATTACAAGCCAAATTGAACACCATAGTATAATAGATACTTGCAAGCAATTAGAAAATGAGGGGTTTGAGGTTTCTTATTTGCCTGTTGATAATACTGGACTTGTATCTATATCTGATTTAATTCACGAAATTAAACCTACAACTACTCTTGTATCAATAATGGCTGTAAATAATGAAATTGGCACTATTCAAAATATTAAGGCAATTTCTGAAATAGTTAAGTTTTATGGAATTAATTTTCACGTAGATGCAGTTCAAGCACTAGGAGTTATGCCATTGAATGTTGATGAATTTGGGATTGACCTTATGAGTATTTCTGCTCATAAAATTCACGGACCTAAAGGTGTTGGTGCTTTATATATTAGAAGTGGTGTTAAGATTAACAAATTTATGATGGGTGGCGAGCAAGAAATGAATAAACGAGGCGGAACTCAGAATGTTCCTGCTATCGTTGGTTTTGGTAAGGCTTGCGAAATTAATGCTAGGGATTTATCTATTAAAGACAAAAAAATGTACGAACTTTCTACTTATTTTATAAATAAACTTGAGTATGAAGTTCCAGACATTAAGTTTAATGGCAATCAATATCAGAAGGCTAATGGAATAGTCTCGGTTACTTTTAATGGAGTTGAAGGTGAAAATTTAATTATGCTTCTTGATATGAGAGGTGTTGCTTCATCTACCGGTTCGGCTTGTGCGTCTGGTTCTCTAGAAAAAAGTCACGTATTAAGTGCAATAGGACTAACTGATTCAGAGATTAGAGGTACTATTAGATTTTCTTTTGATATAAATAATACTAAAGAAGATATTGATTATGCTGTGAGAGTAATTTGTGAAGAAGTTGCTAAGTTAAGAAAATCTAGTCCTATTAAGTCTAAAAAGAAGGTGAATTAATATGTATGATGATTTAATTCTATCTAAACTTAATAACTTAAAATATCTTACCACTATTAAAAAAAGTAATATTACAATTACTTCTAAGAAAAATATATATAATGATACAGTTAAGTTTTATGCGCAAATTAATAAGGAAGATGTAATTCAAAAAATTTCTTTCAAGGCATCTGGTTGCACATATTTTATGGTTTTTTGTGATTATTTTTGTGGACTTGTTGAAGGAAAAACCGTTAAAAATGCACTAAAGATTAATAGTGAGACCCTTGAAAATTATATTCAACTTGACGAAAATAGAAAGCATATAATTAATATCATATTAGATACTTTTGCTTTGCTTATTAAGAAATATAGAAAAGGGGTTGAAAAAGGATTAATTGAGCCTTGCGAAGTAATAGAAAAACAAAATCCCAAAGAACTAATTAAGGTAAGTTCTCAAAAAAATAAATTAGATACTAATTATGATATATCTGATATTCTAATTACTAAAATCTCAAAAAGAAAGACTGGGGCAAGTAAAAGTTCTAATTCTCCTAAAAATCAAAACTCCAAGTCAACAACTATTAATGAAGAAACTTCACAAAAAAAAACAAAAAGCAATTCAAAGAGAAGTAAAATAGAGAATTCAAATGTCGTTATAGAAGAGAAACAATTTGGTAAAACTAAAAAGAGTTCCAAGAAAAAAGAAATTTTAGAAGATAAAAAAATACAGCAATCAGAAAATCAAATAACTGAAATAGTTGTTCCAGATGAAATAATATTAAATGATAAAGTTGTAGTAAATGATGATGGAATTGCTTCAACAACTGAACAACAAAATATTCAGAAAATCGAAAATAATGTTATTACAACAACAACTGCAACTAGAAGGTTATCTAAAAAGACTAAAAGTGTTAGAACCGAGGATAATAATATCATTACTGAGCAAAGTGAACAACATTCTTTTGAAATGACACAAACTGTTAAAGAAAATAATATTGAGAAATCAAAAAGACAATCATCTAATATTTTAGCACTTCAATCAATGATAAAGACAAGCAAAAATGTTAAATCAGATAATGATATTGAGAGAAATGCTATAAAAGATAGTAAAGTTAAAAGTCTTTCTTTAATGCTTAATAAGATTAGTAAAGATAATAATAAACAAAAAATAAATAATGACAATGCTCAAGAAGAAAAAGTCACAAATAAAGTAAAAACTGCGAAAAATAGTACTTCAGTAACTACTAAAGAGACAAAAAAGAAAAGTGATAATAATTTAGATGCTAAAACTAAAGAAACTGAGATAAAAACAGCAGATGAACCTAAAAAGAAAAGTCTTTTTGGTTGGTTTAGAAAAAATAAATAACAATAGATAATACACAGGGGTAATACTTGTGTATTTTTGTATAAATTTCTCTAAAAATGCCAAAATAAAGTAAATACAACTTGAAACTTTGTTGTAAATATTTTTTAGGGGGATTTTATGAAAGATTGTATGATTTGTATGGCTTTAGGATTTATTGCAGGTGCTTTAGTAGTTACAAGTAATCAAAAGGCTCAAAATATGCTAGAAAAAGGTAAGAAAGCAGTTAAAGAACAAATGAAAAAGTTATCCGATTAAGTTTCTTTTGTTTATTAAATTTCAAGTATTTTAAAATAAATGCTTGAAAAAAATGTCAATTTTATATTTTCTTAGGTTATTTAACTTTGAATTTTAAAATATTTATGATATTATACATATATGGATAATACATATTATAGAGTAATGGCATTAGATTATGGTGATGTTAGAATTGGCATTGCAATGAGTGATGTGACTAGGTTTTTAGCATCAGGCTATGAAAATTATACTAGAGTTAATCTTGAGGCTGATTGCAAACACATTAGTCAGATTGTTGCTAATAAAAATGTTAAAATAATTGTATTTGGTTTGCCACTTAATATGGACGGGTCCGAAGGCGATAGAGTTAAGAAAACTAGGGAATTTGCTGATATTTTAAGCAAATATACTGATGCAAAAATTGAGTATCTTGACGAGCGCCTAACTTCAGTTTCGGCAGAAAAAATCTTAATATCTGCAGATGTTTCTAGAAAAAAAAGAAAACAAGTTTTAGATAAACTATCTGCAACTATAATTTTGCAAGATTATTTAGATGCAAACTCAAGGAAATTTTAATTTTAAGGAGAATATAAAAATGGCAGATGAACTACTTTCACCAATCGATATGTTACTAGACGAAAATAATACTGATAATATTAAACTTTATAATGAAGAAAATCAAGAAGTTGAATTTGAACAAATTGCTCTTGTTCCTATTGAAGATAAGACATATGCAATTCTTAAACCAGTCCAACTTATGGAAGGTATTGCTGAAGATGAGGCTCTTGTCTTTGTTATTGATGAAATTGATGATGAAGATTGTCTAGTAATCGTTGAAGATGATGCAATCGTTGACAAAGTATTTGAAGAATATTACAAAATGCTTAAAGAAGAAGGCATTGATGTAGAATAATTCAAAAATTTAGAATGTTTTTGTTCCGCCAATTTTTTGGCGGTTTTTTATTTTTGACTTTAATCGGTTAATTAAAAAGTTTTTTAGAAAAGATTATGTTTAAAAACAAAATTATTTTTAAATAAAGTAATTAGAAAATTAAAATAAATTTATCTTTAAATCATTGATTTTTATATTTTTATATGATAATATAATTAAGTTGAATAATTACGCACTCGGTATATTTGTATAAGTTAATGGTAAAATCTTTAAATATTGTTAATTATTACAAACGGCTACCTATCCTTAAATAAGGTAGTTTGATTTAACGATTGTTGGCAAAATTGCTTTTCGTTAGAGTTTAAAATATCGGGGAGGAAAAAACAAGGAGGAAAATATGTCAGTAATTTCAATGAAACAGTTGCTTGAGGCAGGCGTTCACTTCGGTCATCAAACTAGAAAATGGAACCCTAAGATGAGCAAATATATTTTTAACTCTAGAAATGATATTCATATTATTAATCTAGAGGATACAGTTGTGCTAATCGACAAGGCTTATGATTTTATTAAGGAAATGGCTAGTCAAGGCAAAACTATTCTATTCGTAGGAACT
>JBJEXU010000025.1:0-3980 GCA_051886095.1 Christensenellales bacterium
ATTTACACCTATTTCTAATTATACCTTTAACTTTGTACCTAACGAAGATGGCAAGTATTATTTCTATGAAATAAATCATTCAAATAATATTTACGAATTTCAGTTAACCGGTGAAGATAATCACAAAGTCGTTCTTTATGCTTATTGGGAGGCTGTTAAGTATACTATTAGCATAATTGATACAGTAGACAATAATAGCAAACAATCTTTCTCTGTTCCATACGGAACTGATGTTAACCTTGCTAACTATATAACAGACCATATTGGATACAAATTTACACACTTATCTAAGGATAAGAGTGGAACATCTATAGTTTACTCTCCAGAAACGACTATGATAATACCTGGAGCAAGTATCGTAGCCAATTATACTTTCTATGCTATTTACGAAATTAGAAACATTCAGTTGAATTATAAGATAGTTAGAGCAGATAATTCTGAACTAGAATATCACCCTACTTCCGCTTATTCTCAAGGACTTGTAAAATACGGCTCGACTGTAATTTTACCAACACCTACTTGGAACGAATATGGAGATAGCAACTTTAAATTTGGTTATTGGTACTATATTGAGAACGAGCAAGAAAAGATAATATATTCTAATACTCCTCTTAAATATGATGGAGACGTGTTAACTTTATATGCTAAATACGAAGAGCAAGTATTTAATATGGAGTTTAGATTTATAAACCCACTTGATGGCAATGACATTGTTGAAGTTAAAACATTTGTCGATGGTGATACTGAAGAAAAATTTGTTGTTAAGAAAGGTGAAACTATTTCAACTGCTTACTACAATTATGTTCTTCAAACGGTAAATGACTTAATTTCTGATAGAGATATTAAAGAATATACCCTTAAAGGTCTATACAATTATTACAATGGCAAAGAAACTCAATTCTTACAAGGAGTCGCTATTACTTCTACTAACTTCCCAGTTTTAGATGCAAATAACACAATATTGTTTATAACAATTTTTGTACCCAACTCGGTAGAAATTATATATAAGAGTAGTGAAGATGCTGATGCAGAAATCAAAAGCGGATATCATTTAGGTTTAGATTATTCTTCAACTTCCGATATAATTCTAGAGAATGTTACTTTTGATAGTTTGGGTGCTGGTCAGAGTGTTAAAAGATGGTATATTCTTAACTCAAGTAATGAGAAGAAATACTTTAATCAAGGCGATTATTTAATTAGAATTAATGGAGAATTTACATCTATTGCCGATATGAGTGATTATATTGTGTGGACTCTTAATGAATCTGGCAAATATGTAGGTACAATTTCCATTTATGCCGAGACTCAACAAGTATTCACGATAGAGTACTATAGATATAAAGACGGTGCAGTAAGTAGGTTAGACGATTATACTGCTTCTCATACTTATGACTCATTAAGTAATACCATTTCTCTACAAAGCGGAGATATTGCTAAATACGGGGATATGATATTTAATGGTTGGGTAGTCTATAATGCTGACGGAATTGTTACAAGTATAGGAGATAATGGTATAATCACCGGTTCGATAACATTAGACCCAACAATATTTACAGATTTTGTAGTTAGATTATATGCCGACCTATCTTATAGTGTTGTTTATAATACATTAGCATTAAATGGAAGTGTGTTTGATATAGAAGTTCTAAACACGCAAACATTCCCATTGATTAGCGGTTCCGACTATAGACTTGCAAGCAATTATGTAAATGCACATTATATTGACTCGGTCGTAGATATTGGAGTAGTCCCTACTGGATACGAGTATTATGGTTATAAAATAAATGATAGAATTTATACAGTATCTCAGATTGAAGAAGGATTTAGTATTGATATCTCAGATGAGAAAATAGAAATTTTATGCTATCTATCTAAGACTATCAGTATTAGTTATCAAGTTTCTGGCGACCAAAAATTCTCAGATGGTACTACTGAAACTAAGACTTATACTTATGTTTTAGGTTACGACAATTCGGTAATTGCCGAGAGAAATGGTTCGGTAGACACTCCAATTACTGTTATTAAAATTAAAAACATAACCGCAACTAAAGCAGGTCATTATTTTGCTGGTTGGGCGATTGTTAGAGATGGAGAGGTTTATGCTGAAAGATATTCTCCTAATACAGAAATTTATTTAATAATTGATACTACATTCATAGCAATTTTTGAAGAACCACAAGTTGGTACTATTAATGCTGTAATTAAATATGTTGATGAGAACGGAAACGAACTTTATAAAGACACAGTTATAGGAGCAAATGGAACAACTTATACACTTATAAGTGGTGTTGATAGTAGAATTAATTATAACAATCCTATTAAAGGTATAACCGGTTGGTCTTATGAGGGTACTGCCGTTAATAGTAATGAATTTAATATTCCACTACTTATTGATAATGGTCAAGAATTTACTTTTGTTGCTATTTTTAAGGATAAATATACTATAAGATTTACAACTTATTCTACCGACACAGTAGATAATCTAGTTATATTTGAGGGTGTTGAAACTAGACTTTCAACTCTTCCAACACTTGATAACGGTAAGAAATTCCTTCATTGGTCATATGATGTTAATAATGATGCAAGTAATCCTTATTTAATTAACATTGATTACGATGATGCAATTATGTTTAAAACCGCAGAGAATGGTGGGGTTAAATATACAAGTTCAGAAAGTGTAATGGGCTATACTCTTCACATAATTCCAGTTGTAAGTGGCAAGTATACTTATGATTTCTATGCTGTTGGTGAGGACATTATTCTTACACTTGTAGTTGATGATGTTGACCAAGATGTGTCATATGAATTAAAGAATGTTCAATTTGGTGCTAGTTATTCTGCTAGAGAACTTGTATCTAAAGCAGGATTTGGTGTATTTGAAACATCTAATAGAGGAATTGTAGCGTGGACAACCGATTCTACTCATAGAGATATGACTTACTATAATACTAACGAACTAAAACAACAATTAGCAGACAATATCTCCAATATTACAGGTGATACAACTCTATATGCGGTATGGCAAAATAAATATACTCTTTCCTATGCTGAAGAAAATGCAGTATTTGGCTACAAAGACGAAGAAGGAAATAAAGTTACTCATAGTGACGAGTATTTCTTTGCAGGGGACACAATTCCTTTCAATGCGGAAGTAATTAAGTCAATATACTACAAAGGTTATAATACAGTTTACTATGATGATGGAAGATATATTATTTACGCAGGCGAAGGCAACGATTACTACCAAGTTAGCGGATTTACTGTTGCTATTGAAGGTGGTAGTTCTCAAGATTATATTTTTGCAGATGGTCAGACTTCGTTTGAAGCACCGGGTGCAAATATAACCATCACTCCTCTTGCTAAAACTATAGTATATCAAGTTAAGTTTGATGAGAACTCATCTAACGAAGAGAAAACTTTATATACCGAATACTTATCCGACTTGAGTGAATTAAATTTATCAAATTATTCTGCCAAGAGAACCAACTTTGAATTCCTTGGTTGGAATACCGATAGAGATGCGGAAAATGCTTTGTCTAGCCTTACAAAACCTTATTCCAACATTACTTTGTATGCAGTATGGGCTAGCACTTTAAGCGCAAATTTTGCAATTAATAGCGAAGTAATATTCTCCGTTCCTCTTAACCGTAATTCCCAAATTAATTCATCTAAATTAAATGAATATCTTTCAATGAACGGTAAGGCGGATAATGGTTACTTTAATTGTATTAAGTTAAACGAAAATGCAAGAACTTATAATTATAATAATATTAATTATTATTTAAATTCATTTGGTTATAATGGCAAAGTTTATGATACAGTTGATAAACTATGTGCATTAACTCTAGACAAATCTATAATTGTTAACTTAGTTCTTGAAGAAATTTATACAATAAAATATACCGAATTGGATAATGCAAATAACAATGTAGAAATTGAAAGTTTAGATAGCGACTATGTTGTAAAAAATTCTAGCGGAT
>JBJEXU010000026.1:0-14823 GCA_051886095.1 Christensenellales bacterium
TAAAGTAGATAATTTTGAGTTAAAGGGTGTGAAAAAATGAAAGATGATAAATTAGATAAAAATACAAAAAACACCCCTAAGAACACAAGTAAAAGGGTCGTTAAAAAAGATTTATTTGGTGTTTCTGATAATAAAACTGATAAACTAAATTTACAAGAAGCTTCCGACATAGAAACAACTAATAATGTTACGAATAATATTGATAATATTTCAGATAAATTAGAGACAAAAAGTAAATCTTATAAATCTGTAAGTACTAAAAACTTGGATAAAGATAAACCTCTTGAAGAACTATTTGACGAAGGAATATTGGTAGAAGATATAAATGATATTTCAGATGATGAGAATGAAGAAGAGGTTATAGAAATACCAGAGAAAGTTAAAGGTACTAGAACTAGAAAAAAGAATAAAAAAATTGTTTCAATAGAAGATTACAATACTAATTATATTACAAAATCACTTTCTCAAACAATTCACGAAAGTATGATACCTTATAGTGAATTTGTTATAATGGATAGAGCAATCCCAAGAGTAGAAGATGGACTAAAGCCTGTTCAAAGAAGGGTACTGTATAGTATGCTAGAGATTGGAGTGCTTCCAGATAGACCATATAAAAAGAGTGCGAGCATAGTTGGAGAATGTATGGGTAAATATCACCCTCACGGGGACACAAGTATTTATGATACTTTAGTTAGACTTGCACAACCTTTTAATATGTCAGAACCTCTTGTTGATGGACACGGCAATTTCGGTTCAGTTGATGGTGATTCTGCTGCTGCAATGAGATATACTGAAGCAAAACTTAGTCCTCTTGCAATGGAAATGCTTAGAGACCTTGAGAAGGATACCGTTACTTGGAGTTTAAACTTTGATGATAGATTAAAAGAACCTAATATGTTACCGGGAAGATTTCCTAATTTGCTTGTTAATGGTTGTCAAGGAATTGCTGTTGGTCTTGCCACTAATATTCCAACTCATAATTTGGCTGAAGCGTGTAATGCTGTTATTGCTTATATTGATAATAGAAATATAACACTTGATGAATTATTAAAAATTATGCCTGCACCCGATTTCCCAAGTGGAGCATATATTCTTGATAGTTCTGAAATTAGGCAAATGTATGAAACGGGAAAAGGTAAAATTTATATTAGGTCTAAAATCAGTATTGAGAACGCAGATAATGGTAGGAAAAATATCGTTATAAGCGAGATACCTTTCCAAGTAAATAAATCCTTAATGTTACAAAAAATTGCTAAATATAGAGACAATAATCCCGATGGACCAATGGGTGCAATTACTGAAATAGTTGACGAATCAGATAGATTTGGAACTAGGGCAGTGATAAAATTAAAGAAAGATGCTAAAATAAACACAATTCTTAATACTATGTATAAATATTGTGATGTTCAGGTAACATTCGGTGCTAATATTGTTGCTATTGCTGATGGCAAACCTAAATTACTTGGTCTTAAAGAAATTCTTGAACATTATGTTAACTATCAACAAAAGGTAATCTATAATAGAACTAATTATGATTTAGAAGAGGCTTTAAAGAAAGAACATATCTTAGAAGGTCTTTTAATAGCCATTAGGAATATTGATGAAGTAGTTAGGATTATAAAAAGTAGCAAAAGCGTAACAGATGCTAAAATTACCCTTATTAAAACATTTGATTTAAGTGAAGTTCAAGCTCAAGCCATACTTGACATGCGACTTGCTAGACTTACAAACTTAGAAGTTAATAAATTAATTACAGACCTTAATAGATTAAGAGATTTAATTAAGAGATATACAGCAATTATAAAGAGTCCAACTTTGCAAATGAAAGTGGTTAAATCGGAACTTCAAGAAATAGTTAAGACTTATGGTAGACCAAGAAAGACTAAGTTCTTAAGTGCTGATGAACATTTTGAAGATAGTGGAAGTGTTCTTGACAGTATTGAAAATGAGAGTATGGAAGATATTCAAACTTATCATTTAATTTCAACTCCGATGAACACGTTAAAAACTATTAATTTAAAGAGTTATAATCTTGTTACTAAGAATTTAAGTAATAATCCTGCTATATTTGAAATACCGCAAATTAGTTTTAAAATTGATGATAATAAAGATGTATTTATTTTCACAAATCAAGGCAATAGTATTAAAGTCCCAGTTAAATCTATTGGCGAATGTAAATTTAGAGATAAAGGAACATTGCTATTTAACTTGCTTAAGAATGTTGACAAAGAAGAAAACATTGTAAGTATGTTAGAATTAGATAATAGTCTACTAAATAATAACTTAATATTTGTTACCAAACTTGGAATGATTAAAATTACTAAAGTTAGTGATTTCTTAGTATCTAAGAAAATTATTTCTGCTATTAAATTATCTAAAAATGACGAAATTATTTTTGTAGAAATTCATAACCCTGATAAAAAATTAACATTGTTTACTGCTCTTGGTAATGCTGTTAAAATAGAAACTTCAGATATTCCTGTTTCGGGAAGAGTAGGAGTGGGTGTTAAAGGCATTTCTCTTGATAAACAAGATTATGTAATAGGTGCTATGCAAACTTCAATAAGTGACGCATTTGCGTTATTTATGTCTGATGGTCACGCTAAAATTATTAAGCAATCGGAACTTGAAGATAGTGCTAGAAATAGAAAAGGTCTTAATTATATCGGTAGTAAAAATAAAGATGCTAAAATGATATTTGCTTCAAAATTAAGTACTCATATTAATTATGTCATTGAGAACAATAATGACAAACTAACATTTATTACAAGTAATACTTTGCCTATTGATACAAGAACAGGTTCTGGAAAAATAATTTCAAAAGATACTATTAAAAAAGTTTATCCATTTGTTGAGAGTTAATAAAAACTAAAAACATCTAGAGTTTTTCTAGGTGTTTTTTTGTGTCATAAAGAAATTATTAGTTTCATATATATTTTTTGATTAAAAAATTGTTTTAAAAAATTTAGTTTAATTTTTAAAGATTAAAACGACATTAAATTTTAATATTTAACAATTTTCGACAAAAGTTATCACACACAGTCATTTTTAGAATTTAATAAAAATTAATTTTTATTATTAAAAAATATATAATAAAGGAGTACTAGATGAAATTTATAGTAATTAAGAAAAAAAGTTTTTGGCTTGCTGTTGTGGCAATAATAAGTATGATAATTCTTTCTTTAGATATAGGGGGAGGTGCTAGTGCGAGTGTATTCTTTGGATATGCGCCAAGACTAGTCCCAATATACTGTGTAGATACCGAAGAAAAGAAGGTTGCGATTTCATTTGATACCGCTTGGGGTGCAGACAAAACTCTTGACATAATAAGAATACTTGATGAGTATAATGTCAATGCAACATTTTTTATGGTGGGGTTCTGGGTTGAGAAATATCCAGATATGGTTGAAGCGATTAATGCTCAAGGCATAGAAATTGGAACTCATAGTAATACTCACCCTGATTTTACCACTTTAAGTGAAACTCAAATGGAATTGGAATTATCTACTAGTATTGCTCAAATTGAAAAAATTACAGAGAAGAAAGTTGAATTATTTAGGGCTCCTTATGGTGCATATAATAATACAATGCTAAATTTGACAGATAGAATGGGGCTTAAAACTATTCAATGGGACGTAGATACTTTAGACTGGAAGGGATTAAGTGGACTTGAAATCTGTGAAAGAGTTATGAGTAAAGTAAAAAACGGAAGCATAATTTTATGTCATAATAATTCTGACCATATCCTTGATGCACTTCCATTAATGCTAGAAAGACTTATTAATGCTGGATTTAAAGTTGTATCGGTAGGTGAACTAATAATGCAAGATAATTATTATATAGATAATCTAGGAATACAAAGAAAACAAGGATAAATTAAGGAGAAAAAAATGGATTATAGCCTAATGAAAAACAATAAAGTGTATATTGCAGGAGAGGTGGTTACAGAACCAAAATTTAGTCACAAAGTATATAGTGAGGGTTTTTATGAATTTGATTTGAAAGTTACAAGACTTTCAGATACCTTTGACATAATTCCCATTACTATTAGTGAAAGATTATTGACTAAAGAAATAAAGGTAGGTAGTAAAATATCAGGTAGTGGTCAGTTTAGAAGTTATAACAAATTAGAAGATGGTAAAAGCAAATTAATTTTAACTGTATTTTTAAGGGAAGTTTTGCCATATGAAGAGAACGAAAATGCTAATGTAATTGAAATAATTGGATTTGTTTGTAAGGAGCCAGTATTTAGAACAACACCTTTTAAACGAGAAATATGTGATGTATTGCTTGCAGTAAATAGAAGTTACAATAAAAGTGATTATCTTCCTTGTATTGCTTGGGGAAGGAATGCAAGATTTGTAAAAGAATTTAAGATTGGAGATAAAGTTGCAGTAACTGGAAGAATTCAAAGTAGGCTATATCAGAAAAAAATAGATGACGAAATAGTAACAAGAACTGCATATGAAGTTAGTCTTAATAAAATTGAACTTATAAATGATGAGCAGTTAGTAGATACTGTTGTTACATCAGTTGGAGAACTTGAGAATTACTATGTTAGATAAATTTAGTAGATAAAATTGTTGTTTTGTGTTAACATAAATAATAAGTAACTTGAATGGAGAAATCAAAGTGCAAGGTTATACAGAACAACGACTTAGATTAAATCAACTACGAATGATTGTGATAATAATGGTTGTAATTTTTGCAGTCATTCTTAGTTATACTATTTTTTGGAGTATTGATTATAACAATAAATATGGTTTTTTTACAAAAACGAAAGCCGAAGTTGTGTCACAAGTAAATGAAAATGGAATAACTAAAGATGTTTTAAGTTATAAAGTTGGTGAAGTAGAATATAGAATTACGGCAGATTACTCTTCTAACAATTCTATTGGAGATACAATAACAATTTTTTATGATAAAAATAATCCCATTGGAATAATTTATTCTCTTGATAATAAAAGAATAATTTTACCAGTACTTTCATCTTTATTTGGTGTTGTTTGTTTAGGACTGGTAATAATTTATATTTCGATTGAGAAAAGTTATAAAAATAATTTAAAAGAAAAAACACATTAAGATTTGAATTAGCCTTTCGGGGTTAACTTGATATTCTTAATGTGTTTTTTTTAACTATTTTCTTTTTTTAATAATAATATATGAAATTGTTATCACACAAAGTATTACTACTGATAAAACTATTAAGATTATTAAAACAATTCGATTATTATCTAGTTTATCCATTTCAATATAATCAGTTTTTACATAACCTTTAATGGTGTTTAAATTATCATCTTTATATGTAACTAAAGTGTATTCACTATTTTTATCATAATTCTCAACATAAATTCTATCGCTATTATTAAGAGTAGCGAGTATTGTTATTTTATCTTCAGCAAAAATATAAATCTCATCTTTACCTATTGCTGAAATAGTTGCATTATTAGAATTTAAATATGTAATATTTTTGCTATCGTCAAGAACTATATCAGCGTTAAATATATAGCCAATTTTACCATCGTTAGTATATAAATAGAATTGTTTATCGTCTATTGAAATTGGGAAACTATTATAAGTTATATTGATATAAGTATTTATTGGAATGTATTCTGTAATAACTGCTTGGTCATTGTATTTTAATATTGTTGGGTATTTGTAAACTGGAACTTGTAAGTTAGTTGCAAGAACTCGAATTTTCTTAGTTGTGTTATGTTCTTGAATACTTGCATAATTTTTATTTAAGAATCCAACTTGAAGGCTATTATTATAGTTAAATAATACTCTATAAAATTCTTCAAACTCATCAATGCCAATGCAAGTATTAATGTTTGAGTAATAATTTCCTAAATAATAAGGTTGGTCATAGATAATTCCATTATTAATAATATTTATTGCGGTAGGGTTATTGGTTAAAGGCTGAACATTATTAATACTTTCAAAACTAAAAGGGTTACTTGATAAATTACAAACAAAATAATTAATAGATTGCGTTTGATTATTAAAAGCATAAAATAAATTGTTAGCAATATCAAAAGTTAAAAACTTGAATTGATAAAAATTATCATTACTTAGCGATTTTTCTGAGATATGCATAGTATTATCACTTACAGTTATAAAATTAATTACATTATCACTAAGGGTATATATATTGCTATAATCTACAGTAATACTTCTACAATTATCTATTAGTAAACTATCTATAATATCTAAAGTTTCGGGATTTATTAAATATAACATACTACCATTATATATAACTAATAATTTATAGTTTTTTAGAAATTCAATTCGGGTATTTGCATCTGTTGTAATATTAGTGAATGTATGTTTTAGTTGAAGGCCTGCAGAAGTTAATAATAACAAATTATTATTTGAATAATCAATTAGGTAAATATTGTTTTTATTATCTATAGTACTATCGCTTATTAAGCCTAAACTAGTTTCATTATATGATGAATAAGTTTGAACTTTTAAATAATTCTTATTATCTTGAGTATATTTTAATATGGTTGAAGTGCTGTTTTCTGTATTTGTAATTGTAAAATAAATATTTTGATTATTGTCTACAAGTACATTATGAGGTGTAGCATCTGTATCTATATCTTTAATTTCATAGCAGTCTAGATTGTCAATTATTTGTATTCTATTGTTTTTCGTATCAGAAACATAAATTACATTGCCTTGAATGAATATATCTGATGCATTATTAAATCTTCCTAAAGAACTATCGCTACTTGATAAAAGTAATTCTTTATCTTTTAAAGTAACATTTTGACTTTCATCTATTTCTAATGTAAATGTCCTAATTAATTTTTTTATAGAATCGCAAATAACAATTTCGTTAGAAAAAATATCTATATCTGTAAAATCTTCTAATTTCATATCTACATTAGCAAAATATTTAATAGGGCTTGTGTAATTATTGCCTGAAAGCAAATACAAATTTTCTTCTGCGAATGCAAGTAAATATTCGTTAGTTCCATTGTTGTAATATTTTAATTTCCTAACACTACCAAGCATATCCATAGGAGTATTGTCTACTGTAGAAGAGTGGGGTTTAACAAGTATTCTAGAATTTCCTTCATTGTCGTATACCACAAATTGATTAAATGCGTTAATTACAAGTTGAGTTGCAGTATTATAATAAGTGCTTGATGTAGAATAAATTAAATCGGGATTAGTTAAAATTGTTTTATTTTCTATTTCATACAATTTAAATTGATTATTATCACAAATAATACCTATCAAAACTTTATCATTATTTTCATATATATCAATTAGTTTTAAATTGCTAAGATTAATATTTAAAGATGAAACTATTAGGTTATCATCAGATTCAATAGTGATAATTTTAATGTCGCCACTTGAAGTTTCTGAACTATAGTCAACAATAATTAATTGATTGTTTTCTACAAATTTTATATCATAAATATATGTAAAATTATTTGCACTAGTGACTTTCCTATTTACTTTATTAAGGATTGTTAAAGATGTATTATCTAAAGTATATGCAATGTAATTATTATTAACACTAACTTGACTTATACTAGTTAAGTTCTGATAATCTAGTACTCCATTAGGATAAAGAGTGTTAATAACTATTTCATTATCTTCTAAATTCTCAGCCTTAACATAAGTCGTGTTTGGAACAGAAAAAATGCTTATTAATAGTAGTAATATTCCGAGTAAATATTTCCTCATTAGATACTCCTTTAAAGTATATTTAAATTTTATCAATTTTTTATACTTTTGACAATAATTTTAATACTTTATTTTGTATCTTTGAAGGGTATATTAATGATTTTTTAATAAAAATCTTTACGATTTATATGTCAAATTAATTACTAAAGTAATTAAAGTTACTTATAAAAAATCAAATTTGTACAATTTATAAAAAAAATTTACAAAATTTGACATAAAGTTTTGACTTTGGACTTTTCGATACATTATACTATTAGCGATAGCAATGTTAAAAGGTCTATGTTTGGAGGTAGGGATGAAATATTGGAGTAGGTCTGCTTTGAGTATATATAAGTACCTTTCAACAATGTCAAGTACGATAGACAAAATAATTATGGATATTGGAAAGAGTAGCAATAGTCCAACGCTACAGAAATTTCAAAGTACATATTATCAAGCGAGTAAGATAATAGAACTTATGGATAGAAAGAGAAAGATGATTAATCTTAAAGTGTCTGTCGAAGAAGTTCTTAATAAACTTGATAAGACTAATAAAAGAATTCTCACTCTAGTTTTTTTAGATGGTGTAAAAAGTGAATTAGTTGCCCAAATGTTAGGAATGAGTATTCGTACTTTCTTTAGAAAGAAAAACTCTGCAATACTTGAATTTGCTACAATATTTCAAGGCCTTGGTTTTGATGAAGAATTTTTTGAAAAAGAATATGCTAACGAACAGTGGTTTATGTCTATTTATAATGTTTGCATATCTAGAAATACCTCTTCTGAGGAGTTTATGGATAGAAATTTAGTAAAAAGTGTTATTAATGAAGTGTCTAAAATTTCTTTTGCATACAATGTTTATGTTTAAAGTTAATATCTATCAAAAATTCGAGGAGATTTCTTGGGTTTTGGCTTTGCTAAATGCTTTTTTGGTAAATAAAGTATTAGAAGAATTAAAATGCAGGGTATAAGCAATACAATAATTAGAATTAAACTGGGGGTATGTGTAATGGGGTTCTCTGTTTTTGGAACGTTAGTTGACAAATATATTACTTCTTCGGTGTTTTCGTAAATGGGTGTAATACTCTTTACATATTTATTGTATATATATCCATATGTGCCTTGGTAATTAACTAAGTACCAAGTGCTACCTCCAAAATCTATGGCTTCCTCGCTAAATATTCTGCCAATAAAAGTGAAGTTTTGTTCATCTGTATATAGAGTTGCAATAATGTTATTAGTTTCGCTTTTCGTGGTTGGAGTACTTCTTAAATTACAATTACTTCCAATAGTTATTTTTATATTAAAAGGATATGGTGTAGATGGTGTATTTGAGATTTCTTTTACATCATTCTTTTTTACATAGCCATTAATACCATTATAATTAACTCTAAAAAAATTATCATAATTACCTATGATTTCAACGAAATAACTTTTCTCTGCAATACAAATAACATTAGAAATATTATTGCTATCTGACATATTTCTAAATATTTCTGTACTACTTTCTACCCTTGCATATCTTGTACTAGCATCAACATCAATCTTTGCTTGGGACATAAAGGCTGCTTGGGACATAAAGGCTATTGAGATTATCAAAATATATAATATTAATTTTCGCATATTAATATCTTAATAGAAAAATTTAATTTAACATATATAAATGCATAAAAAAATATGTAAATTTTACAAGTTTTAGGAGATTTAATGACAAATAGAGAAATTATATATGAAATAAACTTAATAGATAAAGAATTAAAACGCAGGAAAGAAGAAAGCAAAATTGATGAATATAATTCTGGAGAGATTAAACATTTAAAACAGTTGGCTTTTCATAAAAACACACATAAAAATCGTTGGGTATTTGGTGGTAATAGAAGTGGCAAAACTGAATGTGGTGCTGTTGAAACTGTATGGTATGCTAGGGGCATTCATCCATTTAAAGAAAATAAACCTAGAGATGGTTGGGTGGTATCTCTTAGCCAACAGGTTCAAAGAGATGTTGCGCAAAGTAAAATTTTATCCTATCTTAAAAAAGAATGGATAGAAGATATAGTTATGATTTCTGGAAAGAAAGGTAGTGCAAGTTCGGGAGTAATTGATACAATTTATGTAAAAAACATTTTTGGTTCTATTAGTAAAATTGGTTTTAAGAGTTGCGACCAAGGAAGGGAGAAATTCCAAGGTGCGTCACTTGATTATGTTTGGTTTGATGAAGAGCCACCAGAGGATATTTATATAGAATGTAAAATGAGAGTTCTTGATAGGTGTGGAGAAATGTTTGGTACAATGACACCTTTGAAAGGTCTCACTTGGGTGTATGATACAATTTATCTTAACAAAAATAATGACCCAGATATTTGGTATGAACAAATGGAGTGGGGTGATAATCCTTATCTTAGTACTAATGAAATTAATAAACTTTCAGAAACGCTTAGTGAAGAAGAATTAATTTCAAGAAAGTATGGTAATTTTGCTAGTGGAACTGGTCTTGTTTACAATGAGTTTGATGAAAACTTTAATGTCATTGAGCCTTTTGATGTTCCTAAAGAATGGTATGATAAAATTTCAATCGACCCAGGACTACATAATCCTCTTAGTTGTCATTGGTATGCTTGTGATTTTGATGACAATATTTATGTAATCGCTGAACATTATGAGAAGCAAAAAACTGTTGATTATCACTCGGAGAGAATTAAGGAAATTTGTAAGCAACTTGATTGGCCTACTAGAAATGGTAAAATTGAAGCAATAGTGGATAGCGCTGCAAATCAAAGAACATTGGCTAGTGAAAAAAGTGTTACAGAATTATTTTACGATAATGGAATACTTGCTAATCCTTATGTAAACAAAGATTTATTTTCTGGAATTAATAAAGTAAAATCATATATAAAAAACTCATTAGGTCAAAGGCGATTATTTATATTTAAAAATTGTGTAAATATGATTAGAGAAATTAAAGGTTATTTCTGGGGGAATAACGATGCTCCCGTTAAGAGAGATGACCACGCACTTGATGAGTTAAGATATTATATTATGAGTAGGCCTGAAAATAAAGAAAAGAAAATAGAACATCGGTCGATTATAAAAGAAAATAAAGATAAATTAATTAGACAAAATAGACTTATAAATAAAGGTTATAGATTAAATTGAAGCAACGATAATTAAGAGTTATTGTTGTTTTTTTAAAGGTTTATTATGAAAGAGAAAAAAGAAAAAAAAGAAATTGAAAAAGCATTATTAAGTAAGGCTCTTGGTTGCACGACACAAGAAATTATTGAGGAGTATGGACTTTCGGGAGAAGAGTTCATTCTTCAGAAACGAAAAACCAGCACCAAGTCTTATCCGCCTGATTTATCTGCTTTACAATTATTGTTAGATAGTAAGGAAATTTCTATAAATACAAAATACGCCAGTCTTAGTAATGAAGAATTAGAAAAAGAAAAAATTAGATTAATTAAATTGTTGGAGGAAAAAAATGAAACTAGTTGAAACAAACATAAAGATTAGATGTGATGTGCCTAATTGTAAAGATATGGCTAAATACAAATTAACTAAACCCGGTTTTGTAGCAAATGCTGGATTGTTTTTATGTAAAGATTGTGTAAAAGAAATCTATGAAACTTTATCTACACATATTGTACCTAAAAGTCCTAGTAATATGCTAAATAAAAAGATTAGTAAAAAAGAAAAAGGTGAAATAAATGAAAAAATATAGTGCAGAAAAACAACTTGTAAAATCTATTCTTGATGATTTTAAGACTCGTCAATTAGAAAGAAAAAAATTTGAAAATATTTGGCAATTAAATATTAATTTTTATTTAGGTAATCAATATTCTTACATATCTCCAAACGGAGAAATTATGGAATATGGAAAGCAGTATTTTTGGCAAGAAAGAGAAGTTTATAATCATATTGCTAACTTAATTGAATTAAGACTTTCTAAACTTTCAAGGGTAAGGCCAGCACTTAGTGTAGTACCTTTTAGTGATGAAGATAATGATATTGCTTGTGCTAAAATGAGTAAAAAAATTTTAAAAAGTGTTAGCAATAATCTTAACATTAGTAAAATATTATCTCAAGGCACTATTTGGAGTGAAATTTGTGGAACTGTTTTTTATAAGGTTGACTGGAACAATTCGTTGGGAAGAGTAGTTGGTGTTGATGAAGTGGGTAATACCTTAAAAGAAGGTGATGTCGAAGTAAGCATTGTAAGTCCATTTGAGATTTATCCAGATAGTAATACTTATAACAATGTTGATGATTGTATGTCAATTATTTATGCTAGGGCATTTCATAAAGATGCAGTTAAAAATATTTGGGGCGTTGAAGTAGAGGGTAAAGATATAGATGTTTATACTCTTGATGCAATAAGTTCATTAGGTGGACTGGGGTATTCTTCAATGTCTAACTCTATGTCAAAAAAATTGAAAAAAGACCAAGTTTTGGTTCTAGAAAAATATGAAAAACCAACAGTTGAATTCCCAAACGGAAGATTAAGCATTGTTGCTGGTGATAAACTTATTTATGTAGGTGAATTGCCTTATATTAATAATGTCGAAAACAAAAGAGGATTTCCTTTTATAAGACAAACTTGTATGTCAACACCTAATTGTTTCTGGGGAACTAGTATGATTGAAAGGTGTATACCTATTCAGCGTTCATTCAATGCTATTAAAAATAGAAAGCACGAATTCCTAAATAGAATTACTATGGGAATACTTTCTGTAGAAGATGGTTCTCTAGATATAGAAAATTTAGAGGAAGAGGGATTGTCTCCTGGTAAAGTTTTAATTTATAGACAAGGAGCCAAAGCACCATCATTACTTTCTTCAGATTCGGTTCCTATTGATTTTCAGAATGAAGAAAATTCTTTAATTAATGAATTTGTTAATGTTACAGGAATTACGGATATTAGTAAAGATATATCTAATAACAATATAAGTGGTGTTGCATTACAATTATTGATTGAGGAAGATGAAGGAAAACTTTCGTTTAGTGCAGATGAAATTAGAAATTCTGCCAAAGAGATTTCTAAACAAATTTTAAGGTTATATAAACAATTTGCTATAGTTAGTCATACTTCAAGAATTGTTGGAGAAAATGGGCTAGTAGAATTATTCTATTGGACTTCAAGTGATATTAATAGTGAAGATGTGGTTTTTGAAACTGAGAATGAATCAAATGAAAGTATTACACAGAAGCGTAATATGATATTTGAAATTTTAAATGCAGGACTTCTTGAAAATGAAGATGGCAAAATCTCTAATTCTATGAGGAGTAAAATTCTAGAACAACTAGGTTTGGGTATATGGGAGAATACTCACGATATGAAAACTATTCAGAAAAATTCTGCTGATAAAGAAAATTTAAAGTTATTAGAAAATCTTACAATAAAAAATCCTTTAGAGATTGATGACCATTTAATACATATTGAACAACATACAGCATTTATGTTGGGTAGTAATTTTGAGAAAAAATCTATTATTGCACCAGATATAACAGACATTATGCTTAATCACATAAGGCAACATAAAGAATTAATGAAACAAAATATTCTAGAAGATAAAGGAGAATAATATGGAAGAATTTAATAAAATTGGAGAACAACCAAATACCGCTGAGGTTCAGGCTGTAGCGACAGAATTGAGTGATGGAACAGAAATGCGTGATGGCTCTCCACTAGGCAAATTCAAAAATCCCGAAAAATTGCTTGATGCTTATAACGAGTTGCAAAGTGAGTTTACTCGCAAGTGTCAAAAACTAAGTGATGCGGAGAAAAAATTGCAGGAATTTAACTCTAATAATGATGCTAGCAATATTCAGAGTGAAAATTCTAATGAATTTGTTTGGAAAAATAAAATTAGTGAGTTTTTGCAATCTCACAAAAATGCAAGTGAACTTGTGGAAGATATAACCAATGAAATAATTAATGATGAGGCTTTGAAATCAAGTGAAGACGGACTTGAAAAAGCATATAGTAGGGTGATAGAAAAAAAATTTATTCCACAAAGCGAACTTGTAAATAATCAAGAATTTTTAGAAAAATATATCTATTCAAACGACAAAATAAAAAATAAAATTATTCAGGAATATGTTTCCGCACTGCAAAATACTAAAAGTCCGATTACTGTAAGTAATTCAGGATTTAGCAGAGGTGTTGCAGGTAATAGCAAATTTGAGTCGTTGGAAGATGCTAGACAATATGTGGAGAATATGTTCCGATTTTAGGAGAAATAATGATAACTTTAGAAACTGCTGATAGTGCTTTAAAAACAGTATACTTGGGTGTTATTGGCAACCAATTAAATGTTGGAGCAAACCCATTACTTACGAAAATAAAACAAACAACAAATAATGTATATGGTAATGAAATTAGAAAATTAACATCATATGGAATTTCTGGTGGTGTAAGTGCTGGAACAGAAGATGGTGCTCTTCCTACTGCATACACTAAAAATCGTGCACAATTTGTATTAACTCTTAAGAACTTATATGGAACAATAGAAATTTCCGACAAAGCAATTAGATGTTCTCAGAATAGTGCTGGTGCTTTTGTTAATTTGCTTAATGATGAAATGGAAAGTTTAATTAAATCCAGTACCTTTAACCTAGGTAGAATGTTATATGGTGATGGTTCTGGTATTTTAGCAACAGTTACTGCAACTAGCGAGTTGGGTGATGATTATTTAACAGTTAATAGTGTTAAAAATTTAATCGAAAATTTGGCTGTTAGATTTGTAAATAAAAGTGGAAGTTCATATACTAACGAAAGTCCATTAGTTATTACTCACGTTGATAGAGAAAATGTAAAGTTTGCTTATGATAGATATGTAGAAGCCGATTATAAGGACTACAAGATTGCTACTCTTAATGGTCTTAAAAATGAAATTACAGGACTTGGACAAATATTTAATTCTAGCGCTACTCATCTTTATGGATTGAATAAGAATGTAAATCATTGGTTAAATCCTTATACGCAATCTAATGTTGGTGCTCTTAGTGAGAGTGTTATGCAAACTGCTATTGATGAGATTGAAGAAAATGCGGGCGGAAGTGTTGATTTTATTGCTTGTTCTTCTAAAGTAAGAAGAGCATATCAGAATGCATTAAGTAGTTATAAGAGAAATATTGATGTTATGA